>JBDRGC010000207.1:0-9657 GCA_043818215.1 Chloroflexota bacterium
CGGATTTCGCACTCGGGGCTTCTCCTGGTTTCGGCGTGTGCAATCCGCCTCTTGCCATCCATCCCACCGGGGCACCTGCTTGCCCTTCCTTATCCTTCTCTTGCTTTCGCCTTCTTCTTTTACTCATCCTCATCTACCCTGCACGAAGTGCTTCCGTTCAACGGTTTATTCAGCGGCTTGGCGTTTTTGCTCCTGAAGCTGATTTTACCCGATTCAAACTTAGATTTTCGCGCCGCTTATCACCTTGGCATAGCCAAGTCCGCTGCAATTTGGGTTAGGCAGAAACAAGGCATTCTCCGTTAATACTCACCTAAATTTTCGGATAGAATGTTTTCATAAGATAGCTTTTTCTCTTTTGGTTCCAAATCAAGTGTCAGAACCTGTGTAAGAGGAGGTGAAATACTATCTGCAAATATCTTTGCTATGAAATTCAAGGAGCAAGGCTTCTCTGAGCCCACATACAAAAAATCACGAAAAAATACAGTGCGCTGAGGTTGTAGCGCTCTGAGCGAAAAGCTGATCTTGTAACCCTTTTCAATTTCATCAAAAGAAAAATAAGAATCATCTCCCCTAATAGCAGAATTATAGGATCCCGTAAAAATATTTAAATCTCCACCAGAATAACGCTGTGGCTTTTGAGGCACTTGATGTTCTTTCATTAGTAGCAAATCAGTCTTATTGACCTCAATGATTATTTCAATGAACAAGTCACGAACACCCTTTGATCCAGTATTAGTGATCGCAAACCCAAAAGGTTTTACTCGTTTTGATTGTTCAATATACCGAACAAATTCCCTATAAAAATTTCTATTCTTTGCAAAATTAAAAATGATTGTCTCGGATTTCTCCGCTTCATCTTCAACATTATCTTTGTAATCCGGAATTGATTCAAAATCTGTACATTCAATATTAATTGGGATTAATTCTATTCTTGGCCCCACTGCTTCATTTAAATCGATATCAATAAAATGTAAATATACTTGTGACTTTTCCATTTCATCTAACGATGTATCAGTTGCAACCCCCATTGTTTCTAGCTGTCTTGATTTTAACTCCAATTGATTTGATAATTTGTTCCTAAATTCCGTTAATGTTCCATACGATTCAACTAGCCCTTCGGAAGAAATTTGTTGCCTAAAGGCTCTAAGCCTTTGGTATTGGTCGAGATCGACTTTATCTAATTCGACCTTGGCCTTTGAAAAATACAACATGATAATCTTGCCGGACGAAGCCATTCTTTGAATCTCTTCGATAGTGCCGCTTTCTGCTACACCAGTAGGTGATCCAATCCTTGTCCAGAAGACACCAATCAAGAAATCACAATCATCAACAACATCCCGATTAATTATAGCTTGCGGTCGATCGCCAAGTTCAGGTGAAGAATGTGTCTCCCATTTCACAGGCAGAATTATTATTCCTCGATTTTCTGAATAAATTGCGTTCCATTCATGGATTACATCTTCTACTATTTTTCTTTCTTCCTGAACATCGCCAGGCGACGCAATGAGTGCTTTGAATATTTTTGCATTGTATACCATTTCACTTACACCTCTGACTTTTACCAAATTTTCTGCCTAACGCTCCGGCTAAGCTGCGGGGCGGCTCTGGCAAGACTCGCGGCCACCCAAGTCACCTACGCTGCCTCCGAACACCTGAATCGCGCAGCCTTAGCCCCGTCAGCCTTCAGCCGGTTGTTCGGCGGCTGGCCCGCCGTCATCCCCTTACCCAACCAGATGCCACACCAAATAATGCGCCAGACGAAGCACCACCGGCGCGACAAACCCATATTTCCGAAATAGATAGGCGGCCACCAAATTGAACACATAGACCAACACAATCAGTATCCCCAAAACAGGCGACACACCATTCTGCAACAGCCCCAATTGATACATCGCTCCCAATTGGCCTAACGGCTCTAACAGCGACACCACCACGACCACACTCCAGAAGGTGACTTCTTGACCACGCTGCTTAAGCAAAACACCAGAAATAAACCAGACCGGCACGGGAATGATGAACAAACGATAGAGAATCTCCGACACAATACCCCCATAGAGATAATAGGGAATGGACAGAGGAAAGGGAACGTTGATTTCACCCAATGGTTGCAAACGTCCCAACACAAGAAACACAAGGCCCGCGACTATTCCCAACCCGGCAGGAACGAGAAACCTTTGACGATTCGTGACCTTTGGATCCCATAGTTCGGGAAAGTTTGTCCGTGAAGCAGCCCACAGCCCCAGCAAGCCCAACACGGCAATGAGGATGAGCGCGGGCCAAGTAAATGCCCCCGCTTGTGCAGGAATAATGTACGTTACCGGCACAATGATAAATAGCACTCGTACCATGATTAGTACCGCAATAAGCCCCAGATAGATTTGAAGGGACCGTGAACCAAAGGCTGCTTTCATATCGAACTCCCTGACAATGTTAGTAAAAACAAGCACGAGATTAAGCCGCCGAACGGTGGGCATCAGCCGCAACCACCCGCGTCATTGAGCGCAAGGCGCGCCGGTCTGCCCAAAACGATTGATAACAAGTCTACACGGTTAAACGCGGCGCGGGTGGTTGTCGGCTGCATGCCGTGTTGGGCGGCGTACAAATGGCTTTCATGCACTCACTGCTTTACGCGATAGATACTTTGGCCCGAATACTACAATAACAAGCACAGCCGCACCCCAACTTAGAGCCACGTCTATCAGCGGATGAGTTTCTGCTGAAGAAAGAAACAGCCCTGTGATGGCAATGGCTGTGTGAAACAGAAGGGCGAGCAAGAGACTCCCTTTGGTATTGTTGTAGACCCACGTGAATAAAATCGTGGTAGCCATTAGACCAAGTAAAGTCCATCCAAAGAATGTCCCCTGCATAGGATGGCCTTTTGTTAGCCATAATGGAAAATGCCATACCCCCCACAAGAAGCCCAAAAGAAGGCTGGCGCGTAAACTACTTTGATGAGCCTGCATACGCGGCAAGGCATATCCCCGCCATCCTGGCTCTTCGCCCATCGAACTGCCAACCAGCATTTGTTGAAGAAAGACAAAGGGAAGGAACACAATAAACGGAGTGGTGTTCAAGAGTTCGGGGGGAAGGGGATAGAACCGTATGAAAGGCGGTTGCGAAAAGTCGGGCATTGCGCTCCCCAATACAACCGCAATGCCAGTTCTCAGCAACGAAAGGACGGCGGGCCAAAACAATACGAACAAATACCACTGAATGCCAACGCGCCATGTCAGCAGGCGTTTGAATAACGTGCTGAATCCTGCTCTGCCGTCATAGATGGCGGTTGTTATGACAGCCGCGAAACATGGCCCGAAAGCGCCAAGCAGACCACTGAGGGTGGTATCAATTTGAATGGAAATGATGTCATACGAAGCCAGAGCCGCCGGGACCCAGGCGACCCATGAGAGACCAAAGGCCAGCGCAAAAAAGACAACAAGCGAACGCGGTTTTGATGAAACAGAAATCGTCGAAGCCATATCCGCTGCAACTCCTTTCACCGAGATTATCAACAGCTATCACGTAGCCGCCCAACGGTGGCGTAACGGGCTTGGCGGCTCTGCTTCTAATCATCCTTTTACCCGAACCAGACTTAGCTTTTCGCGTCGCGTACCATCTTGGCGAAAGCCAAGTCCGGTTCACGCGGGGTTAGTTTTCTCTTTTTCACCGATGTTTTGATATTCCGAAACGGACCTCCCACAAACCTATTTCCCTGTCCAAATTGCATTCTGTGCATTTTGGACAGGGAGGGGGCTACTTGATAACCACTGGCAGATAGAGCCAGTGCGTGAGATCGGCCTGCTGTCGCAGGATCGTGACCATATTGTCCCCCGGGCGACCCACGATCAATTGGGTTCGGAGCGGATCATAATCTGAGACCATGCTGTCTCCGCGCAATGCCGCGATACCTAACACGCTGTTGGCAGCACTCACCACCCCAACTGTGATACTGGGATTGCTGGAAATCAGGCTGACCGCTCCATCGTTGGTGCCTGTACTCCAGTTGGGAAAATGGATGGAGGCGTTGCCATCGGTTAAGGCGTTAATTGTTGAATTACAGAAGATCTGATCGTTGGCGCTTGTGTTCACCAGGCTGTTGAAAGCAGATAATGCACCTAGCGTTCCGTGCGTACCATCGCCCCAAGTGACTGCCCCCACACCGTCTACGCTGCTCCAGTGTGGGCTATAGACAACATAGTTGCCGTTGGGCAGCACCGTCACACCAGGGGCTCCAAAATAGCTGCCGTCTCCCACCTGATCGTCCATTGTGCTGCCCACCAGGCTGTTGGCGGTGGAGACCGTACCTGATGTCCCGCTTGTACCATCGCCCCAGGCGACAGCCCCCGTATCCGTAAAGCTCCCATTGTCCCATTGAGGGATGCTGACCACATAGTTGCCGTTGGGCAGCGCGATGACTCCGCCGTCCCAATGCTCACTACTCACCTGATCGTCCTGGGTGCTGCCCACCAAGCTGTTGGCAGTTGACACCACGCCCGTCGTGCCGCTGGCACCATTCCCCCAGGTAACTGCACCGACATTGACAATACTCCCATTGTCCCACATCGGACTGCTTACTACATAGTTGCCGTTGGTAAGCGCGGTCACTCCGCCGCCCCAGAGACCGCCGCCCACTTTATCATTGGCCGTGCTGCCCACCAGGCTGTTGGCAGACGACACCACACCCGTCGTACCGCTGGAGCCATTCCCCCAGGTGACAGTCCCGACGCCATTCCCCATACTCAAGCTGACCACCACGTAATTGCCGTTGGTGAGCGCAATCACTCCGCCATCGCCGACACTATCATACGAATTGAAGCCCACCAGGCTGTTAGTGGTGGACACCAGGCCTGTTGTGCCAAGGGTTCCATTTCCCCAGGTGACTGCGCCAACGTTGGAGGGTCCCGTTTCAGCGTGCCAGGCCGAACTGATCACCACGTAGTTGCCGTTGGTCAGAGGGGTCACTCCGCCCCCGCCCACGCCTGTGAGCGGGGGACCCACTAGGCTGTTGGCAGCGGATACCGCGCCCACCGTTCCGCTGGTGCCGTTCCCCCAGGTGACAGCGCCTACATTCGAGTGGGTTGCGTCTAAATCCCAGCCCGGGCTGCGCACCACGTAGTTGCCGTTGGTCAGGACGATCACTTCGCTGCCCACATATCAAGAGATGAGCTGCCTACCAGGCTGTTGGTAGCGGAGATTATCCCCGTGACGCCTGTTGTGCCACTGCCCCAGGTGACCGCACCACGATACGAGGCGCTTCCATCAAAGCTCCAGTACGGGCTGCTGACCACGTAGTTGCCGTTGGGCAGGGCAAGTACACCATGGGATGATAAGAACCCATCGCCCACTGGAGCGCTATCGCTGGCCCCCACTAGACTGTTAGTAATCGAGATCACACCACTGACTCCCGTTGTGCCGCTGCCCCAGGTAACAGCGCCCACATCCGGGTATGTTGCGTCAAAGTCCCAGCGCGAACTGCTCACCACGTAGTTGCCGTTGGTCAGTTCCGTCACTTCGCCCAATGAGTTATCACCCACCTGATCGTTTGCTCTGCTACCCACCAGACTGTTGGCGGCGGATACCACGCCTACCGTTCCACCGGCACCATTCCCCCAAGTGATTGCCCCGGCATCAACAATGCTAGCATTATTCCAACTTGGGCTGCGTACCAGGTAGCTGCCGTTTGTCAAGGCGGTCACGCCACCTGCGAAGTCGCCTCCCAAACTATCGTCCTGGGTGCTGCCCACCAGACTGTTGGAAGCAGACACGACACCCGCAGTTCCGCTTGTGCCATTGCCCCAGGTGACTGCTCCCACATTCTTAATACTTCCATTGTCCCAGGACGGGCTGCGCACGACATAGTTGCCGTTGGTCAGGGCAATCACGCCGCCATAAAAACTGCCGCCCACCTGATCGTTGTAAGTACTGCCTATCAGGCTGTTGGCTGCCGAGACGATTCCGTTGCATCCAGTCACTTGGCTGCACCAGGTAACAGCCCCCTGTGCGTAGGTCAAAGCACCCCAAGATGGGCTAGACACCACGAAGTTGCCGTTGGTCAAAACGGTTATACCGCCGCTGCCCACACTGTTGCTCCCCACGTCACCGGTTAGCTGACTGATTAGCACTCTGTCTGGGCTGTAAAGATAAACCGCTCCCCTGTTCACGTTGAAGCCCGGGTCGGTAACGACAAAATTACCGTTGTTTAGCACCGTCACGGAAGTCCCGAACCACCTGCTGCCGGGAGGCCCGGGAAGGTCAATAAAGGTGGCGGCAGCGTTGGCTGGGGCTGGAGAAAGAAAAGGCAGTATTAATAGCAGGCATCCCAAAACGATCCCGCATCCTGTTGTCATCCGGTTTAGAGTTCTCATATAAGAATCTCCATCAGTTGCTGCACAAAGACGAAAACTATTGGGTTGCGTGGTATTTAGGCTAGATTTATATTATAACAACAATTCACGGAAGGTAATGAGAAAAAAGATTGATGTGATCTTACGCTTGCCAGATTCTCGACGGCATAGTTTTTGACTTTCGTTTTTTCGCCCTGATTTTGTGACCTTCGTTTTCACCACCGACCTGATTTTGAAAACTAACGAGTGGTTCAAGTGCTCGGCGTTTTGCGCTCGACAACCTGCTTGACACGACTTGAAATGCTAAAAAACGCGCTGCTTACCCTGAGGCGTAGCCGAGTCACTTGCAACTTGGGTTAGCCCGCTTTTTTCTTTCGCTTCTTGTTTCTTTTCTTTTTTGCACTTTTATTTTTCCCAAAAGCCTTTTGATAATCCATCCAGAGATTAGGAAAAGCTTTAGCAATGCCAAATAATCCAAGACCGATTGAGCCTAAGATTCCCAAAACAGTATACAAAATTGGCTTGATACCTATCGTAGGTCTGACTTCATATTCCACAATTCCGTTAAGTGAAGGTAACACCCCATAATCTAAATTTATTTGGAAGTGTTGCTTCCCTAATGCATAAGGCTTGGGGCTAATAATCCAACGATACGAAGCAGGAATGTTAACGCCGAATTGCTTACTAGGTTCAATGGATGAAATTTCAAAATTTGGACTATTCAGATTAAATGTTATTGTAAAAACATCAGTTGTAGTCATTTCCCGGATATACATCATGGCGAAATCATCAAGTGACATTTCCGATGGGTAGAAATCTACAACTTCTACATTAGCTGTAAAAACTTGAGATTCCCCTACGCGAGCCCAATTGTCTGATCCGAAGGATACTGTGAGTATAACTGGATAATATGGTTTCCCTTGAATAGCTAGTGTAGGACTGATTATTTCAGCTTTTGCAGGCCATTTTGAATATTGCTGTACTTCATATAGAGGCGCGGGACCTGAGTAATCTTCAACATAAATCATAGTTCCAGGAGTAGAGTGAGGATTCCCGTCTTTGTCATACAAGTAAAGACCACCCCCTCCTCCCCAAGGAAATGTAAAGCTAATCAAATCTACTTTCCATTCACTGGTTCTCATGAAGATACTTAAACCTATGACGAGCGAAATCACAATGAGAAATCCTAGTGAAAGATATACTGATGCTTTTCGCTGTTCACTCATATGCTTATCTCAACTAGCGGGCTAACAATTTGTTGAGCAGCCTGCGTTTTAGCTCCAGAAGCTGCTTAATCAGAGCCAAAGATTGCTTTGAGCGCGCCGTCCTCCGCTGCGAAGCAGGTCTGCTCCAACTTGGGTTAGGCGCATTTAGCTCTCTACTTTTCAAGAGCCGTTCCAGAATATTCAGCAAAGTGATCCAAAACGATCATTGCATAAAGCGTGATCCATTTGCTGGGTTGACCCTTAACTTCAACATCAACCCACATCTGACCGTTCAACGACTTTTCAAGTCTCCAAAGCCCATCTGAGCCCCGTTTATCCAGAATAACCTGTAGAGGTTTCTCTAAGTTCAGACTCATGGGAGTCCCAACAGTAGCAAGAGCGAACATTGCATCCAGAATATCCGAGTTGTAGTTCAGAGGAAAGCCAAAGCGGGTCCAAGTCACATTAGGTTCTAATTCTCCAACCCCGTTTTCGGCCAGAAAGCGCGTTTTGGCTTTATCTCGGAAGGATTCAGGCGTCTCGTTAGGAGGATAATCAGAACGTTTACGAGATCTGGGACGCACCGCATCCCATGCCTTACGATTTCCTGGTCGATAAATATACACATTGTTATCCAACAGGCGTTGGGTAATCCGGGAAATGGCTTCTTCCATTGCGGACGTGCGCTTTGCAAGCGGTACTTCACCAAAACAAATCAGTAGCTTGGGGAGCGCCACGTAACAGTGCGACAGCAGATTGTTATTCATTCCCGGACAGACTATGCCCTCGTTGACTAAGAATCGCTGGGCCAGAGCTTCTGTCCGTTCGATGATGGCGGGATGATCGGCATAGCCCAACCGCCTGAGGGCGGTCAAAATACAGGCTGTGTAACAAGCGAATTTATCCAGCGACCATTGGTGTTCAAGCCTTTCCTCCACAAATGCAGCTATGTCCAGATCGTGGCCATCGGCAAGAAAATGTCCTAGGAAAATAATGTTCCAATTCTTCCCCTTGTAACTCCAGAAGGTGCGATATCCTAATTGCGAAATCTTATCGAAGTGCGCCAGAATGCCTTGGGTAATAGAATAATCCATTAGTCTTGACCTGGTCGCCTGCACATCGGGATCGGCTTCGGGAAAATTGAGAAGACGTGTCAACGTCAACAGGCGAACCGGTGGGTTATCTTCCTGCAAAAGCCAATTCAATATTTTTTCTCTGTTCATATCATTCTCATGTGCTACGATTGTGCGCCTAACGGTTTGCGTGAGCGGCCGATTGATAGGATAACAGGCTGCTTAGCCCCCTAACCACTCTTTGCAATTCGCTCTGCTTACCAACGAGCCGCTCCACGCGGGGTTGGACGGAAGCACGGGTCTCTGCGAGACCTCACCCTTTTGCATATAACCTATGGGGAAAGCTCCCGTTTATGTTGTTCGTCTATGCTATTTTAGCATATCTTCCAGCGATCTTCTTCATTCTTCACACAACCTTTCATTTCTCATCTACCTTGATTTTTCTCTCACCTGCCGCGCTGCATCTGCCAGTATCCGATCTCTTCTGATACTTGCTGTCGCTTGCCTTTTGTGAGCCGCTTTTTACCTCACGAAGTATCTGCATATTTCACCATCGTCATCGTCGTCGTCATCATCACCAGCATCCATAAGATTGATACTGGCTGGCGAATATATTCCACCACTATCATTGCCCCTTCCCCACACTTCGGACACATTGGTGCATAGCTTTCTTGCCCGCCTTCTTGTGTCCCTTCTTCCTTTTCATCCAATCCCCCTAGCAACTCTCTCGTTTTTGCCAGGTTTTCTTTTCTGTATCTGCCCCCAAATATCCCATAATAGCGTACGCGCACAAATCTTTCCGGCAATATATGTCTCAAGAACCGCCCGATGAACTCTTCACCATCTATTCGACATCGTTTCTGCTTGCCATCATCTCGATTGTCTTTGTATCGAAATACTACTTTTCCTTCTTCTATCCTTTCCAACCTGCTATTGGTGATCGCTACCCGTCTCATGTATCCCCCTAAATATTTGACCACATTCTCTGGCTTCTTCGTCGCTGGTTGGCTATGCACTCGAAAGGTGTGTTTGGCTATT
>JBDRGC010000208.1:0-31647 GCA_043818215.1 Chloroflexota bacterium
TGCCGTTGCGGGGATTGCTATCATATTGTGTAAAGTCGCCGACCACGATCGTTTTCCCGTTTGATAACTGAGCCATATCGTTGACAGCTCCGTTGGCCCCGGTGCCAGTAGCAAAATTAGAGCTTAATGTGCCATCGAAGAATAAATGGGCCATGCCATTGCGCCCTTCTCCATTAACGTGAGTAAAATCACCCCCAATTAAGACGCCAATATCTTTGGCTGCGTCAATAACATTGACAACACCATCGATCTCTACACCATTGTCATCATTTTTGAGAGAATTATGTAGCCACCCACGGTTATGTAAATGGGCAATTTGGCTGATACTATAATTCAAATGAGATATGTTATAGGTTAGATTTCCCCCCACATAAATACTGTAAGAATCAGCACCAAGAATAGTTTTTTCATTTAAAATATCAATGTCATTGATCGTTGCATCGGTTTTTTCCTGGATGGGGGGGTGGAAGTCTGGGTCAATTGAACCATCGGGGTTGAACATGGCAAGGTTCTGGAGTTCTGATGAACTGCCGACTTGATTGAACTTGCCGCCGATGATGATTTTCCCATCGGGTGCAATCGCGACCGCGTTGACAATATCGTTTGGCGTATCTGGGGGGTTGAAACTTGTGTCGAGACTGCCATCAGAATGAAATCGGGCAATGCGGTTCCGGGTTACGCCATTGACCTGGGTAAAATCTCCCACCACAATATATTTGCCGTCATGTTGACGGGCAACATCTTTTATCGTGCCGTTGGCGCTGACATTCGCAAACCCGGTATCTTTCGAGCCCGGACTCCAATTGGTGTTTACTACAGTTAGCAGAAAGGTAGTATCATTTAGTGAGCCATCCGCTTTCACGCCACCGTAAACTACCACTTCATTTCCGTCGAAGGCCGCAGCAGCTTGGTAGAGTGCGAAGGGCATATCTGGTAGGCGGGTGTAGGTTTCGGTGGCAAAATCAAATGCGTAGGCGTCACCCATGACGGTGCTGCCATCCTTACCGCCAAAAAGCCAGGCTGTTGTCTCGCTTTGTGTAAAAGCGGAACCCAATCTGGCCTCAGGTGTGGTGCCGTTTGGATAATCCAATTCCATGGTGTTATTAGGAAGATCATATTTGACGATCACCTCATCAGAGCTGCCCAGAATATAAGCCGTATCCTGGTGTACGCCGACCACATTCAGGCTGGATACCGGGAAAGCATTGATCTGGGACATTTTTGTTTCCCATTCGCCCGTATCGGGATTGAACACAAAAACTTCTTCACAGTCAAGATCGTTCTCATCTTTTCCGCCCATCATATAGAGTAGGTCGTCATATTCCCAGCTTTGTGCCCCATAGCGTGCGGCAGGTGGGTCATTATTCGGAACGATGAGAGACCATTGTTTTGCATCAGGGGAGTAGGAATATAGCTCGGCGAGCAAACCATCAGCATTTTTTCCCCCATAAATAAACATGATATCCCCACGAACCCACCTACTGTGGGCCCGGCGGGCGGGTGGGCTATCACCGACAGGCGTTACCATACTCCATTGATCTTGCTCGAAAATGTGCAGATCATCAAATAATTCGCCCGGTTGATGCTCGCCTCCAAATAAAATTCCTCGTCCATCTGGCATTGTTACTAAAGAGTGACCAAAACGCGCATCGGGTGCGTTTGCCGGGTTGAGTTGTTGCCAATCTCCATCATTTGGGCTGTTGTTCTCCGTTACTGAATTGCTGCTTACGAAAGATGGAAAGCTGAACAAGGCGGTCAAAAGAATAAATAGCACTGCGAACTTGTGTAACTTCATAGTTGTGTTCTCCTTTGATTAATTTCTTTATCGGTCTCACCCTCTGTAATCTCACGGATGAATCTAAATAATTCTTCTACGCTGCTGAAATACTTCTTTTCTCCATTGGGGATGTACTCAACCTGAACCAGCCACCCCTGCTTATCGGGTTCTTCCCGCCACAGGCGCACCATAAAAGAAACATAGTTGGGTTTCGAAATATCCATGATTTAAAGATAACCCAAAAAGCCCCCTGGTAAAACTCCCAGGTGGCCTAATTAAGTAATGGTTTTTTGGCTCCACACCCATGACTTACCCATGACTGGTCATGGGTGCAGGCAGGAAAATGGTGGTATTTAGTTGAACGAGAGGGGGCTATCATTTTTCAGTTTTCAGTCTTCAGTTTTCAGTCTTCAGTTTTCAGTCTTCAGTTTTCAGTCTTCAGTTTTCAGTTTTCAGTCTTCAGTTTTCAGTCTTCAGTTTTCAGTCTTCAGTCTCCAATCTCCAACCCCCAGTCTTCAGTCTCCAATCTCCAATCTCCAATCTCCAACCTCCAACCTCCATCCTCCAACCTCCAATCTCCAACCTCCAACCTCCAATCTCCAACCTCCAATCTCCAATCTCCAATCCCCAGTCCTCAGTCTTCAGTCTTCAATCTGACCTTCACCTCGAAACCGCCCGTTTGAGTCGGCCCCGCTTGAAAATCTCCTCCTAACGCGGCGGCCCGTTCGCTCATGCCGCGCAGACCATGGCCGCGGGCGATCAGCGTATCGAGGTCTTCGGTGGGTTCGGGCGGTTTTATTGGGCTGCTTTTCGGAGGCGCGTTGCTGACACGCAACTCGATCCAGTCTTGCGATTGATTGAATTCGAGCGCGACCCCCGTGGCGTCCCTGGCGTGACGACGGACGTTGGTGAGGGCTTCTTGAGCGATGCGGTACAGGGGCAGGGCCAGCCGCGGCGGGATGGTACGTTCTGTCCCGCAAAACTGACAGTCCACCTCGATCTGGGCGGTCTCCTGGAAATTGCGGGCTAACTCGGTGATGGCCTCTGGTAGCGAGAAAGTTTCCAGGGCCTCCGGGCGCAGCGCTTTGACGGCCCTGCGCACATCGGTCAGGCCGGTAGTGACCAGGTTTTGGGCGTTTTCGATTGCTTTCCAGCGGGCCGCGTTCATTTCAGGGGGCAGGTGGGCCAGCAATCCTAATTGGACATTCAGGGTGGTCAGGGTGTGCCCCAGGGTATCGTGGATTTCGTGGGCCAGACGGTTGCGTTCCTGGGCGATGGCCAGACTCTCGGCCTGGACGGTGTGATCCTGCAATTGCCGGTGGGCCTGGGACAGTTCTGCCAGAACGTCGTCCATTTTCTGGCGCTGTTCCCATTGAATGATGAAGAACTCGGCCACAAACGTAACCAGGGCGAAAATGGGCAATATCCCCCACCAAGAGGGCAACAGCCCAAATCGGGCATAGACCAGCCCGGATAAGGCGGCTACTCCTGCCGCGTACCCCACAGGCCAGCGATAACCTTTGGAGATGAAGCGCAGCCCGGCGTACCCATCGAAGACGATCAGGTAAAAATATAGAATCGCCTGGCCGCGCAGCAGAAACGCAATCCCAAATACCAGTGCAGCGTTCAAGGCCATCCAGGGGAGTGCCCGTGTCAGAGTTTCGGAGCCAACCGGCACCACAAAATGCAAACTCTGGGTGACGATCAGGGCCAGGGTCAAACCGATATAAGCCAGCATTTCCGGGGTTGAAAGCGGGGGTTCTATGTTGAAAAGATTATGTCCCAGCAACAGCGCTAGAAAAACGATTGATGCTACCTTGTAGGTACGGATTTCAGTCCGCAAGGCAAATGGAAGCGGTCTTTCCATCACAATAATCCCCATTCGGCGGCCAGCCGGGAGGCATGGGCGCGGTCACGGGCCTCCAACTTGGCGAGAATCCGGCTGACATGATTCTTGACCGTCCCCTCTGAAAGCGACAGACGTTGGGCAATTTCGCCGTTCGAGCGGCCCTCGGCCATCAGGCGGAGGACGTCTCGCTCCCGGGAAGTCAGCCGTTCTGTAAAGACAGGTTCACTCCCGTCTACCTGTTTGGCGCGCCGAATCACTTTCTGGGTGATGGCCGGATCCAAAATGGATTTCCCCTCGTAGACATCCCGGATAGCAGCCGCCAGTTGATAGGGGTCGGCGGTCTTCAGCAGGTACCCGGCAGCCCCGGCTTGTAAGGCCTCGAAGACGTATTCGTCATCGTCGAAGGTGGTCAGCACGATGACACGCGTCTCCGGGTGGCTGGCCATAATTTGGCGGGTAGCCGCCACCCCGTTCATCCCGGGCATGCGAATGTCCATCAGCACCACCTCGGGGGCCAGGTCGTTGACCATCTCCAGGGCGGCGCGTCCATCACCGGCCTGACCGACCACCTCTAAATCCGGGATGAGACCCAACAGGACGGCCAGACCCTCCCGGAGCAGGGTCTGGTCATCTACGATGGCAACGCGTATAGATGTCATTTTGAAAAAATCATCCCATTGGGTGGCGCATCTTCCGACCGCCGAGTAGATGCAGGTGCAGGTGATAGACGACTTGCCCGCCATCCACGGCACCCCGGGTTCCGGTAAACCAGTCATCGTTGGATTGCGTCTTGCCGATGGGCATTTCGAGGTGGGTGTGGGGGTCAACCGCGCCGGGAAGCACGTACAGCCCCCGGGCATCAATCGTTTCCCGCCCGTGTAGTTTCTGGCCGATGGCGGCTATCTTTCCACCATCAATCCCCAAATCAGCCTGGAAGGTGTCGGACGCGGTGACTACTAAACCAGCGTGGATAACAAGATCGAAGGGCATGGGGGCTTCCTTGGTGAACTGTTCGGATATTGGTGTTTAAGTAGTGGTGTAGAAGTAAGCGATACCTCGTTCCACCGATCTTCGGTGGAATGCCGCCGCGGACGTTCTACATCCCCCGACAGGACGCTGAACATCCACCCACCGGTTACAACGCGGAGCATTGTAACCAGCATCAAGCCAGCATCACTTACCTTCTAGCCACCACTGATGTTTGCACCCCCATTATTTCACGAAGAGCCGAAAAAGTCACTAAGGAACGAGAATTAAATAGCTTGCGCGTTTGTATCCTAACGCGAGCGCCGGTTTAGTAGCTCTCCGTACCTCCGAGCCTACTCAACCTGCGCTACACTCAAATTTGGAAATGGACAAGTTATTTAATCACCGTTCCTAAGTATGGTTTGTTACGCTTGGGAGTGGGTGAGGACATCACCCGGATCGTTCGCAACGGTGTGCCAAGACGTGTCGCTCCGACAGAGGATCCTGGCGTTGAAGCCTGACTTGAAGCCGCCGCGATAGTGTAACTTCTGCCTTGAAATATGAATCAACCACCGCTTGCCAGTCCACGGTTCTGGCAGGCGGTGGGGTTTTTAAAACCTTCTTTAATAGAGTATTTTGGAGGGTGGTATTTAGCTTAGATAGTCGCTTCTTTTGTGTCTGGCCTTGTTTTTCTTTCACTTTCTGAGCAATGTCTATTTCACCCCTTAGCGCAGCACCCACCTGAGGGGTGACACTGCAATTCATCGGTAGGTGGCTGTGAGAACTACTCCTGCCTATGGCTTTGTGTAGACTGAATGAGGCAGATGTTTTCCTTCAACAGCTGGAGCGTAGCGATGCCTCCTGCATTCCATTTGGGTTTCATGCTGGTCGATTAACCCGGATTAGCTTACCCACCAGCGTGTTGCAAGATTTGATGGCCGTGTGAATACGGTTGGCCTGACCAATGAAATCCCGATCAGCGGTGCTTACGATTATCCCATGGTGCTCTGAGGATATTTTGTGCAAGCGAATGAAGTGTTTACGATTAATAGTCAGTACTGCTCTGTTGTCCGCGCTGGCAGACGATAGCACAGCTTCATCTGGAAATTCTTGATTCGCCTGGCCTGTTTCCTGAATGATCACACATCATGTCCTAATTGCCTGAGTTCCTCAACAACGGGCCAAGGGAAGTTCTCGTTTGAGTATAGGCGCGCCATATTTATGCGGTCTCGTTCTCTATAATTTGTCGCTCAATTTCATGCCGATGTGAATGGTAATAAGTCCAAGCGTTGATTAGGTCCTCAGCACGTAAAGTTGGGTAGTTATGGAGCAAATCTGCTTCGCTGGCTCCCAGTTTCCTAAATTGCACTAATACCCATATTGGGATCCGGGTGCGTACAATGCGCGGTTCGCCGCCACATATTCCGGGTGTGCTCTCAATCCCAGGGAAGGCGTTGCCAATATCACGGACAATCCATTGAAGCAATTGCGCCTTCTCTGCACGTGTCATGGTAGAAAGCAACTGTTCTGCTGTTTGTATTGCTGTCATATGTCACCAACCAGATGCCGATGGACTGTTAGAATGCTTATGCAGAGATATTATGCCACACAAACAAATTTCTGCCAATTTTGTTTGTGTTCGCGACACACTACGTAAGCACATCTACTTTATGGACGCGGCCGCCCAACGGTTTGCGTTACCTGCTGGCAGGCGGGCGTGGATTCGCTCCAAGAGCAGGATTCTGTTCGGGCGTAGATAAAACTCAAAAATGCCGCAGAATCCCGCTAGTCAGGTGGATGCTTTGTTGGGAGTTCTTTATTGCGCAAGGCTTGATGGTTGATCCTTTGCACCCATAATCAGAAGCCACAAAGTAAGCCCAAATTCCCCAATAAAACCAATCGCGAAACTTAGGTAAGATATTACTTCGTAGGCTGGGAAAAGGAAAAACTGAAAAGGATACATGAACCAGCCAAAACACTCAATCATCACTATGATGCCTAGAACTTTGGGAAGGTAACCTGACTTGAAAACCAAGTAACCAAGAGGAAAGAGCCAAGCGGCATAAAAGAACTGGGCAATCATAAACCCATTTTTATATAGATAGAGAAAGAACATTGCTAAAGTTTGCAATTGATCTATTTGGAATACTTTCAAGTAATCAGCACCGCTCAAAAGCAGCACGGCAGAAAATAGATTAAGCATATTTATGCACTGTACAGCGACGCCGCCCAAGTTTAATAACAAGAAAAGCAAAGCGATGTTTTTATTGACTGGTTTTAATAACACGTATAAAGCCCAAGCCGCCAAAAGGAAAAGAACACCAGCGAGGACATCGCTCATAAAACCGATACGGAATAGCCATTCAGAAGCCAGAATATTATTGGCTGTTGCTATGGCATCTCCGAATACTACAAGTTTAGTGCGAGATACGTTTGCAAACATTGTGGCTACTATGTAGATGAAATACAGAAACCCTGCTATTCTTGCGGTCTTTTTATTTGTATTCATTTTTTGTCTCCATTGAATAGGGAATAACCCGACACGCGCGCATTAGGCTGACTCGTACAGCCTTTTGTATAGATAGCCAATAACTATTCCAAGAAAGAGAAACCTTGGTACGTCAAGCATTATGCCGATGAGGAAGTAATGCAAGACATCTCTCTGCCCAAGAAAACTTTGGAGAACTAGGATTAGGATTGTGGCAATGACTAGGGCGATGAGGCTTATTATCACGGATTTTAGAACTGGATTCTTTATTGGAATCTTGTCAAAAAAACGAAGCAAAGAATAACTGACGCAGCATCCGATAATCAAACCAGCAGGCAAAGAATCAACCCAAACCGTTTGAATATTCGCTTTTGAAAAGGCAGTTCTATACTCCGCTGCGATGGGAAGCAGGGAAGTTGCGATGGTAGTTACCCAGAATACTACTCCTCCCCCAATAGTTAATTTGGACAGATTGAGGAACCCTGCCATTCTTGCGGTCTTTTTGTTTGTATTCATTTTTTATCTCTATTTTGAACGACACGAAACCCGAATATTGATTTGCAAAAAAGCAACATAATTTTGGAAGACAAACGCCTAACGGTTTGCGTTACTGGCGCTGGGGCGGGCGTGGACTCTGCTTGGGAGCAGAAAAAACTCGAAGCTAGAAAAATGCTTGAAAATGCGGCAGAATCCCACTTGTCGGGTGCATGCTTTGTTGGGCAGGTTTGAGCCTACCATAACGACGGCTTTAATTTCCTGAATAAACGGCGTAACAAAGTGGAACAAATTAATACATTCTTGTCGCAAACTAACTACCCAAGCCGTATCTATTTTAGGCGTTAGGCGTCATATTATATGCAAGATATGTAAATATGCGAGAAATAAACAAGAACACCTAAAAAGGAGTAAAAATGAAAAAGAAATTCGCACTTCTGGCACTGGTTACACTGATGGCTCTGGTCATCGCCAAGCCAGTGCTGGCTGATAGCGGTCAGAGACAAGGTGGCAGGGTAGGGCAACAAAACTTCTCTCTTGTCGGAACTATTACCGCTCTCGGTAACGACACGATCACCGTCCAGGCTTTGAACAATAGGTTCGCCGGGCAGGTGCTGACGATACAGGTGACAAGCAGCACCCGCTTTATGCAGTGGACCCCAAGCGGAAACGTTCCTATTACCTTTGATGCAGTGGCCGTGGGTGATTCAACCAACATCAAAGGCACAGTGACCGATGGTGTATATATCGCATCTCGGGTCACCGTGGATGTACCGCTGTACTGCTACCCGTGATGCCATCGTCGCTGTCATTTCTGATATTCTTGTGGGCCACCGCTGCGCGTAACTCGGCAGTTCGGTTCGGCTGAACATTCCCTTCTCGCATACCTTCCAAAGCCCAAAGCCCAAAGCGTAAAACGCTTTGGGCTCTTTCCTTTACTGAAAGAATGTCTTCAACCTGGACCATGATGCGCCCAACGGTTTGCGTTACCAGCGGCGGGGCGGGGCGCTGTCAAAATGGGGCTTGGATAATGTTCGCCAGCGCAATCGCTTGGGGATGCCGCAGAATCCCCGCCGTCTGGTGCATGCTTTGTTAGGCCGCTTTTTGGTTTTCCAGAGTTGCCTTACTTCTCATCAAGAGCGGTATTAGGCCTCATTACTATATCATGTGCAAATCCAGAAACAAAGGTCAATGGAAGAACTACCAATTCCATACCAAGACAAGATAGCATAATTGATAGAACCACTTCTGGATCGTTCACGACGGGGACAAATCCAGTGATGGCGATTTCGAGAGCAAATACAAGCAATACTGAACCGATAACCAGAGACCAAAGCCACAAATTGCCGAGCGGCTTTTGTATCTTGACTGGTAGAATCTTTCGCCACCAAACCAGCGGTTTGTTGATACGAGTTGAAACAAGCCAGATCCAAGGGAAGAATAATATTTGTGCGACGCCTCCCCCGACCAGGAGAAGCAAAACAAAGAGAAGAAAGAAAGCGGTTGGTCCATTCTTCTTGTGAACGACAGCGAGCGACCACACTATGATGGCAAGGCCGACCACTATTGCCGCAATACCAGTTATCAAGAAATTGGGGATAAGCGTGAAAGCGTACTCATTTCCATGAGGCCACATCTTTTGCGCTTCACCAATGGCCGAGATAAATAAACCACCAGTGGGAGCATTTCCTTGAAGTATCTCGAAGAATCCATGACTCATCCCTGAGATTCCAAAGACGGTTCCGAGTGTCGCCACAATTATTCTTGTTGCTCTGTTCATTTTCTTTTCTCTGATCTGCTTCTACAAAAGATGCGGGCTAACGGTTTGCGTTACCCGCTGGTGGGCGGGCGTGGATAAGGCTCATTATACAGAAAAATGCCTGGGCGTAGATTCTGCATCTTTAAACGTGGCGAATCCCACCAGTCGGGTGCATGCTTTGGTGCGATCCGTTTGACCGAAACCCTGTTTCTAGGGGTCAGGCATAGCCTACCACCCGGAGACAGCGGAGGCTGGTCAGCAAAGACGACAACCTGGCCTGACTAACCAAGTTGCCTGGTTCTTTGACAACTGAAGGTTCATGTAGGTGCAACTCCTACCCCTGAAGTGGTCGGGTGAGAGCACTACCCTACGGCAGGCGACTGGTTCTCAAATGTCGGAGTGCAAGGGTAGAAAGGCGATAAGCTGCCAGCCGTAGGTGGTGACGCGCCGAGTATGTGGCTACACCTGCACTTGCAGTGCGGCGCAAGTGTGGCAAACGATGAGTGAAGATGTGGTTGAAGCGTCGTCATGGACAACCTGCGGAAACGGCTATTGCGCAGGCCCAAACGGGATCGAGTTCGCGGTCATCCAGTCAAAGCGTGGGTGACACTACTCGCAACGAACTCCGGCGAAAAGCATCTGCCTACCGTCACGAAAAATGAACCTTCGGAACGGAGTAACCCGCCGATAGCTCTCCAGCGCAAGTTGGAGAAGGAAACCATCCGTATGCTCCGGCGGGTAGGATGGCCCAAGAAGCCAATGCCTGGGGTAATGCCCAGGATATGCTGACGTGGGCCGGGTGCTCAGGAAGGTAGAGGGCTTCCAAGTGTCAGGGCTTTAGACGCACGGGCTTGCCCGTAGCGAAAGCGATGTTACACGAAGAAGGCATCTGCCAAGCCATAGCGATTGAAAGTTCCGGCCGTTATGGTGCTGATGATATCATGCCCTTTGGGTACAACAGTCTGAGTGTCTAGGAGCCGAATGACACCGAAAGGGTCACGTTCGGTTCTGAAGTGGGGGCGGGGTCAGCGATGATCCCGCCTACCATAACTTAGGCTTTTAGAAGCAGCGGCTCAATTGCATGATCGATAAAATCTTTTAAGGCCGAACTCCTTAATACTTGGCCTAGTCCAAGAAATGTTTCTTTACCAGAATCTGTTCGAACCATTGACTGACAGATTACGCCTAAGAAGAGCAATCGACTACCAATATTTACCCCGCCTTTAGTTGCATAAGCATCTTGATTAAAGATGAATACTGGACTGCCACTAGATCCTGGGAAAACACCTGCATCAATTAAGAAAGCTGGTCGACCTTGAAAATCATTCCATACAGGTGTTGAAGTAATTCCACGCCTAATCAAAGGATTGGAATTGGTTTCGTCTCTCAGGCCTGACGGATATCCTATAAAAACAACTTCCTCTAAAGCTGCCAGTTCTGAAAGAACTTCAGGTGAGGGAATAAGATCTGGTGTGATCGAGCGGAAGAAAGCCGGGCGACCAGATTTCGCAAGTTGATTCAAGACTCCTCCTAAGGGAATGAGTGCAATATCAAGTTCAGCATTTGCATATTGTAGAAGTGAACTTGGAAGGAGTTCAACGCGAACACGCTGCTCTGGGATTGGTTGCTCATCTTTTTGTAAAATCATTTCAATTATGCCGCGCGTCGCATTCTGCACTACATGTTGGTTAGTGACAAGAATTGGCACTGATTGATCAGGCTTATTTGGAATGGGTATGTTGTAAATGAACGCTGTAGCGGATTTTGACGCGCCTGTAGATGACTCAGTCCAAATTGGAACCGTTGTAAAAAGTTACTGTGTGCTTAAGTCGGCAAGGTTCATTTAATTGCTCTCTGGTTATCGCGTTTTATCTGGGTCGGGAAGTTCAGCTAGTACCTCAACTGCAATTTCTGAAGACTCTTTAATTCTTGATTGCCGCAGAAAAAAATAAGTCACGAAAGTTGCAACTGCAATAATGGGAAGAATAGTGAAAAAGAAAAGAGCTTGTAGGCTACCAGGCGCGATGGTAGAGGACGTAAGCGCCCCCAAGTAAGCACCAGCCGCAAGAGTGGACACACCCAAGCAAACCTCATGCCACGGAAAAACTGAGACCGAGACCTTTGCAAGTTTGGCTCGACATCTGGCGAGTGTGCTGGCTCATACCTGGATTCTGAAGTCATTTAGGTCTGCTTCTGGTTTCCGAACAGGATACGCCTCATACTCGATCCTCACCGGAGCCCCCTCCTCGGTTACATCCGCTACTGGTAGGGAAGTCGCGTTTGGAGACGGTGGTTGAAATTCTTCCATAGCTTATCTCTCTACATAATCAAGGTTGTAAAAGCCTAACGGGGCGGCGGATGAGCTTCCTGAAACGAAAAAACGAAGTTTTTGAGTGAGGGTCGGTTCCATCCGCATGTTGGGCCGCCCGCGAGCGGAGCGAGCAAGGAACAACTGCGGAGGGTACATCCGCCGCCCCGTTGGTGCCGATCTGCGAAGCAGAAGCGAAGCGGTCGGCGCCAACGGCCAGCGTGAGCCGCCCCCACCCGCCGCCGCGAGCATGACCCGCCTGAATCACTAACACCTGCGCTGGTGGAGCACGATAGTTGAAAGCGCAAGGGTGGGGGTCGGCTCCACGCAATGTTGGGCGGCTTTTCTACTACAAGACTCGCATGTTGGCCGATTTGTAACCAGCCGCCTATACCTCATAGCTGAATTATCGCATATCCTACGCCAGTGTCTTGTATCCAAATCTTTCAAGACCATAAGAACTGCGCCAGAAACCATACCTGCCCGTTGATCATCGTCCAGGCTATCATCGGGCCTATTGAATTTCCTGTGTGTTTGAATACCATTCCTAACAAGAGAAAGAGTACCGTGACATACAGAGCCGAATAAATGCTTGATGCCGTTGCGATATGCGCCAAGCCTACCATTACAACAGTGACAAGCAACCCCCACGATACGATTGAGAACCCACCGCGAATGGCTTTTTCCGTATTCGCGATGAGCCAAATTACAAAGAACATCTCCAAAGGGCCGTATGCGAATATCCCTAATGTTGCGTACCAAAGATTAGCAGGAAAGGTAACGTGAACGGTGAGGATATGCCAGTTTAGCCAATAACCTGTTGTGAGATACAGATAGACGCTATTCGCAATGACTATCACAGCCGACCACAACAGACTTGTTCTGAGTCGATTAGTTCGAACACCATATAACGTCCAATCGTCTCGGCAAATCAGGGTGAGCACCAGAGGAAATAGACCTACTCCTACTACCTCGACATAGGTCAGCAGATGTGGTTGTTGGCGATAAATTGTGCGAAATTCTGTGAAGCCAATACCTAAAGCCGCCGTTATTGCCCACAACACAAGACCAGCACCTGCTGCCCACCAAACCCAGGTAGCGATGATGCGAAAAATAGGGTTCCTGAGAAACGCAAGTGTCTTGTTAGGATTCATCGTCTATCTCCCAATCCGAGAGGTTCCGCGAACGGGCCGCCCAACTATGTCTTATACAGAATACTTCTATCTAAACCGTCAATTAGTTGCATTTTGCAGAATTATTCTGTATAGTAGCTTATGTACAGAACCATTATAAATCACATATCAAAAATAGCAACCGATATGAACCAGCAAAATAAGCCCCAAAAAAAACTCCTCGACCAACTTAGCGAAACCCTGCGCACCAAACACTATTCCCCGCGCACCGAACAGACCTGCATCGCCTGGGTGCGCCGCTATATCCTCTTCCACAAAGCGCAACAAGGTTTCACCGGCTACCCTCGCGAAATAGGCGCTGCCGAAACGCCGTCCTGAGCTTATCGAAGGATCAACCAGTTCACCACCCACCTGGCGGTCGAAAAGAAAGTCTCCGCTTCCACCCACACCGTCCTGGCGGTCGGTGCCAGGAAAATCAAGCCCTCAGCGCCATCCTGTTTCTCTATCGCTATGTCTTGCAGATCAAATTGGACGAGTCCGCCATCGATGACCTTCGCCCTACCAAATCCAAACACATCCCCACCGTACTCTCGAAAAAGGAAGCCAAAGCCGTCATCAACCACATGCAAGGGATCTACCTCATCATGGCTCGAATTCTATATGGCAGCGGCCTGCGCCTCACACCTGCACTTGCTCCGTAGCGTAGCGCAGGTACAAGTGTTCGCCCCCTGCCCCCCGCCACGCAGCCTTGTTGAAAGATTTGTGCGAATGAAGCAAATGTGTGGCACTAACCCAATAACCCGTTTCCAACGGGTTTCACGTATCAATACCTTCGCCAAAAATAGGCCAAAAGGGCAACCTGTAGTAAAGTTGTAGTCCATCAAGACACAACAACTACAGGAAGCCCATGACAGAGATTTTAGCACTATTACAAAACATTGCACCACTTTTAGAACCAACGACTTTGCGCCAAATGAGTCAGGTCATCTTTGGGATGCTAGTGGTCAGCGGACGAATAACGATGCTGGGCATCTCGCGCTGGACGGAGAAAGGCGGTAGTTATCGCACGATCCAGCGTTTATATCATACGGTATTGCCCTGGGAAGCGATCCAATGGCTATTCTTTCGGGTCCGATTTTTGAACCAAAAAGATGAATACATTGCATCCGGCGATGAAGTTATCGTTGCGAAGGCAGGCAAAGAAACCCATGGATTGGATCGTTTTTTCTCTGGCCTGCAACAACGGGTGATTCCGGGGCTGTCATTTTTTACTTTTTCGTTGGTCAATGTGCGTGAAGAACGTTCCTATCCAATGCAAGTTACGCAAATCGTGAAAAGTGCGGCAGACAAAGCTGCCAGTAAAGACAAAGCAGAAGCGAAAAAGAAAACAGGAGGAAAACGAAAACCAGGACGCCCGAAGGGCAGCAAGAACAAAGACAAACGAGAAGTGGAACTCAATCCTGAACTATTGCGCATTCAAACGGCCTTGAAAAGTCTGTTAGTGACCATCGGTACCTGGATCAGTCTGAAATATGTCGCTCTGGACGGGCATTTCGGCAACTATCCGAGTGCTTTCATGGTTCGACAAGTTGGTTTGCACCTGATTTCCAAATTGCGTTCGGATGCAGCCCTCTACCCAGCTTTTGAAGGAGAGCATAATCGCCCTGGCACGAAACCCAAGTATGGCGAGAAACTCGATGTGCATAAGCTGGATGCCAAATACCTGAAGGAAACATCAACTGAAGACAACCTGCGCACAGACATCTACCAAGGCCAGTTTCTCAACAAAGAGTTTGCATTTGCCTTGAATGTGGTGATTATCCTCAAAACCAATCTGCAAACACAAGCCCAGGCTCATGTGATTTTATTCAGTACCGATCTGGCGTTGGACTACGCCAAGATCATCAAATTTTACAGCCTGCGTTTTCAGATCGAGTTCAATTTCCGAGATGCCAAGCAATACTGGGGTCTCGAAGATTTCATGAACATCAAAGAAACTGCCGTTACCAATGCGGCCAACCTATCGCTGTTTATGGTCAATTTCAGTTATGCTTTATTACAGCCGTTTCGGCAGCACAATCCGGACTACAGTGTCCTGGACTTGAAATCTCACTATCGCGGCTATCGATATGCCAGCGAGACAATAAAAATGCTTCCGGAAAAACCTGAAGCCATTTTATTAGCCGAAATATTCCAACAAATCGCCCGTCTGGGCGCTATTCACCCAGTTTTTCATCCCATCGCCAGCCCGTAATTGGCGAAGGTATTGACGTATCAGACGGCGAATTCATTCGTCGTAAGCCCGCACCCCCCTCTGCCCTCTGCCTTCGAAAGTGTCTCCAAAATCGCCTCATGGGAATGCCACCCCGCGCCGCCCTGCGCCATCGTCGCTGACCCGCCGCCCCGCCCGCCCAGCGGCTCCATTGCCGCCCGGAGAATGGCCGCCGCGTCCAAATCGACTAAATCATCGCTGCGAGCGCACACAATCCTGACCCCCTTTTCCTCGCTGACAGCTAACAACAACAGCGTGTGGGGGCGTTCCCGCAAACGTGACGCCACCGCGCGCACATCCGCAAAAGACCGCTCAACCCAGTGAGCTGCAATCCGCCGCACCCCGTCCAATTCAGGAGTACTTTCCCACAGGCGGTCAGCCTCGATTTGCATCAACTCGCCGCACGCCTGCTTCAATTCCCTCCGGCTCGTTTTAGCCTCTTCTTGGATGCGGGTTATGGCTTCCCTCAACTCGTCCTGATGCACAGACAAATCCGCGCTGGCCTGTTGGATGCTGCGCAGCGCCCGCCTGTGATCATGCAGCGCACGTTGACCGCACAGGAAACTCACCCGGACGCCCCCTTTGTAGCGCTCGATGGCGGTGATTTTGATGGCCCCGATTTCACCGGTGCGCCCGACGTGTGTACCGCCGCACGCAGAGGCGTCATAGTCTTCCACCCAGATTATGCGGATTTTCCCCGTGACCTGCGGCGGCTTGCGCAGTGGGATATTTGCCAGCTCGTCGGATGTGGCGATATGCACCGCTACAGGGCGGTCTTCCCAGATTATTTGGTTGGCGGCCTCTTCCACCTGAAAAGCTGCCTCCCATGTCAGGTCTGGAATATCCAGGTCTATGGTGCTAATATCGCTCCCCAGGTGAAAACTGATGGTTTGCGCGTTTAGCTCTCTCACAAAAGCCGCTGATAGCAAATGCTGACCTGTGTGCTGCTGTGTATGGTCGAAGCGGCGGCCCCAATCCACTTTCCCCGTTACCCTGTCATTGTCTGGCATCCGCTCCAGAAGATGCCAGACCTCGCCCTCATCCTCCCAAACATCGATCACCGGGATGCTGTCCAGACTGCCCGTATCGTGAGGCTGGCCGCCGGATGTGGGATAGAACGCGGTCTCATCCAGGCACACCTCCGGCCCGCGCTCCGTATCCTGCCGGGTGATGATATTGGCGGTAAATTCACAAAGTTTAGCGTCGTGGTAATAAAGTCGTTTTGTCATATTTTTCCTCACATCTTATCTGCTGGTATCATCTCAAAAAGAGGGGAGTGTCGCTCGTCCGCGTCCAGCGATGGCATGAGCGGCATGGGGGTGTTTGCAGACGGTGCGGCTCTGGAAACCCACTCATCTGCCTAAGAAGCCCCAAAATTGACCGAATCCCCCACGTCCGCACCCCGCGGGGGTGGGCCGCCCACATTGTTTTAGATGATCTCTCGTGCTACTGCAATCAGTAGAAAGATCAATCCGACGAACCAGTAGGCGAAGTCTTGCACTTGCGGATTCCAGTTCTTTCCATTAAGTCTGTTTACTTTCCAAAGCCCTTGCTGTTTCCATAGCGCCCAATTGCGTGAGGCCTCATAACCTAGTGTGTAGGCAAGCAATTCGCTAAAACCTGTTCGTATCCAAAGGACCGAGATGGAGAAAGCAACTGGTTCACCAGCAAACACGAAGGAATTGGTCCCTAGCAGTAATCCATAGATAACCCAGAACACTGGAAGGACATATAGACCACCTGGGTATCTACCAACTCTGAAAAGATTCATAAACTGAACACCAAGAAAACCTGTTAGGAAGTTTGCGAGGAACACTCTCCAAAATGTGAATTCTCCTACAACAGTTGAAAAGCGACCAGAAAAGAATGACCGGAGAATTCCCTTGGGCAAGAACAATGCGCTCAAGTACCAGGTACTGAACATTAAAGCCATAAGCACCAAGACTAATTTGAGGAAAGCAAGGAAACGGCTCACAATATTATCTCCTGTATTTGATAGTCATTCAAACAGTTACTGCTGGCCTGACAAGATTTGCGCGAATGAAGCCAATATTTGGCAGTGATACAATATAATAGGCCAAAGCTGGATATCCGCAGGTTCAATTCGGTTGAAAGCAGAGATATGATCCGCGCACCATTATAGCGCAGCTTTGGGATAATATATCATCATAGCGCAAAAACGTACTTCGCTGTGTCCTGTACGGGGTTACGAACCGAGTGTGACGTTGTCGAAGTAGCTGCAATAAGCGTGGATATTTGGGCGCTTGCGTGCTAGAATTAAGGATAGGAGAATATTATGAGTTTGTTATTCACACCCGGAAAGATCGGTGCCCTTACATTGCCAAACCGCCTCGTGCGCTCTGCTACTGCGGAGCGGATGGCCGATGCGGATGGCCGTCCGTTGCCAAAGATGAAAGCCCTCTATGATGAATTGGTCCGCGGCGGGGTGGGGCTGATTATCACCGGTCATATTTATGTGCATCCATCTGGCAAATGTCATCCTGAGATGACCGGTATCTATGCCGATAATCTGATCCCCGATCTGGCTGACCTGACTCGAATTGTGCATCAGGGAGGAGGAAAGGTGGCTGCCCAGATCAACCACGGTGGGATGCAGTGCAGCCTTGAAACTGTCTCTGAGACCATAGCTCCCTCAGCTATCAATGCGCCTTTCCTCGAACAGTCGGCGCGGGAAATGACAGTTGATGAGATCGAGGCCATGATCCAGGCATACCGACAGGCAGCTCGCCGGGTGCAGGAAGCCGGTTTCGATGCAGTCCAGCTTCATGGAGCGCATGGTTACTTTATAAATCAGTTTCTCTCTCCGTATGTCAATCGCAGGACAGATGAGTGGGGCGGTGATTTCCAGCGGCGGACGCGCTTCCTGCGGGAAGTTTGCCGATCAGTACGCCAGCAGGTTGGCGATGATTATCCTGTGTTCATCAAGTTCGGCATGGAGGATGGCGTCGAAGGTGGTTTGAGTGCTGAAGAAGGTGCCAAAGTCATCGCTCTCATGAAAGATATAGGCCTGGATGGTGTCGAGATCAGCGGCGGTGTTCGCGGAGGTCGAGTGCCAAGCATCAAAAAGGGAATCAAATCAGAAGAGCATGAAGCTTACTTTCTGCCCCTGGCGAAAATAGCCCGGCCAGTGACGGATATCCCTGTCATCCTGGTGGGCGGGATGCGATCACGCAATATGATGGAGCAGGTACTTGCAGATGGAGATGCAGATTTTATTTCCATGAGCCGTCCCCTGATCTGTGAACCAGATTTGCCAAACCGGATGCGGTCGGGAGGCCAAGAAAAGTCACGCTGCATTTCAGCCAATAACTGCTGGTCGGAAAATCCTGGCGAAGGAATTGCCTGCAAATGCCCGCTATAAAAAATGGGTAACTACTCAGCCTGATAACTGTGTGCCCCCCTACCCCCCAAACCTGGGGGAAACATCCATTTGTATCCCGGCATTGATGCCAGAAACCCCTAACCCGGACGAACCGGAACCACGGATTACACTGATTTTACCCAAAGGGCACGATGTCACGGATTTTCTTTTTGTTTTTTCCGTGCTATCCGTGACATCGTGCCCTTTGGGTAAATCTGTGGTTAATTTCCTTGTTTTTGCACAGCATACCCTTCGGTATTGTGCAAGGAATCAACTACTAAGACCCTAAAGACAGCAACTTTCTCCCCCATGATTGGGGGCCGGGGGGCGAGACCGGGATAGCTTGAGCAGTGACAAAAATGGTTTGAATAAGCCATACAAAAAAACGCCGCACCCATAAACACGGGTGCGGCGTTTTTTTGTAGTTGCTCAAATTCTTGGTGGTCAAGCGGCGATATAACTGCGATATTCAAGGTATTCTCATAAATGCTTTTTTGCCCCCCAAAGTGCGTCATTTGAATTGTGCAGGGGGGAATGAAATGGTAAATGGTGAATGGTAAATTGTAAATGAAGTGCATACAGCGCAGCCAGCATTTTCCATTTATAATTCACCATTTACCATTTACAATTCGGTTTTGTTGGTGGGTACGCATCCTTTAGGACGCAATGCACCACTAACATTTTGCACAACTACGTTTTTTTGTTATGTGAAGTACACCGTTGAGCTTATTCTATGAATCCTTTATCTCTAAGCAAAGGCCGGGGGTCAACGATATTCTTTTTCAGCATAGTGGCCTTCTCCGGCAATCCCAGGGAGACAGCCATCAACTGGGTGAAGTACATTATCGGCATCGGTTCGTCCACATCCATTTGCATCTGGCGGGCATCCAGATTCAAGTGACAAAGCGGGCAGGCCACGGCGATAACGTCGGCGCCGGCTTCGCGGGCGTGGTTGACGATATCCCCGCTCAATTTGACGACGATGTCGGCGCGGGTGAGAGAGTGGGCCGCTCCGCAGCAGGTGGTCTTGTACGACCAGTCCAGCACCTCGGCTCCCAGGGCAGACATCAGTTCGTCCATATTGGTGGGGTTCTCGGGGTGTTCGGCTTCGGTCACGTCCGGTGGACGGGTGAGCAGACAGCCGTAGTAGCAGACTACTTTCAACCCTTCGAGGGGTTTTTGCACTTTCTGGGCGACGCTCTCAGTCCCGACATGCTTATAAATGGCTTCGATCAGCGTGCTGACATAGACGTTGTCCTGGTAGGTGTATCCGAGGGCCTCGTCTATGCTGGCTTTGTGCCCTTCTTCGTGGCGGATTTCGTACTGAGCGGCTTTGTGCCGGTTGTAGCAGGCCGCGCAGGGCATGGTGACTTCTTGGAAGCCGCTCTGTTCGATCAGGGCCAGATTTTCCATCGGGTAGCGTAGGGCGGCCTCTGGGTAGGCGCGATGAGCGACAGAACTGCCGCAGCACACCCAGCCGTGAGGTTCGATCAGTTTCATGTCGAGGGCCTCGCACACTGCCAGTGAAGATGCGTTGAATTCGGTTGCAGTGGATTCAAGCGAACAGCCCGGGTAGTAGGCCACTGCTTTTGATGCCCCCGTGATGGGTTTTATTTTTCGTTTACTCGGCAGCCGAGCGGGGCTGGGCAAGAAGCCCACTTTACCCTTTTGCAGCATCTTGGCATACATATCGAGGTCTTCGAACAGTGACTTGGGGTGGCGCAGTTTCATCTCGGCCATCAAACCAGGTTCGTAGGAGCGGCCCCAAAGACGCACTTCTCGCATGAAAGCCTCGTTGAAGGTATTCACTTCGGGGATTTGTGGCTTGATGCCGCGTGCGAGTGCCTCGCGGGTCAGGAATTCCATGATGGCGGCGATGTCCAGGTTTTGGGGGCAGCGGGTACTGCAGGTCTGGCAGGCTGCACATAGCCACGGAGTTTGCGACTCCAGCGCGATTTCTTCCTGTCCCAATTGCAGAGCGCGCATGATCTGGTTGGGCTGCCAATCGAAGAACTCTGCCACCGGGCATCCACTGGTGCATTTGACGCATTGGTAACACAGGTAGACATTTTGACCAATTTCGTCCTGTATGCGCCGTGCCAGATCGGGGCTGATGGTTATGGGTGTGTCAATGGGCTTTTGTTCATTATCGCTCATAGGTTATCTCCTGGAGAACACCGCTCTACTCCACCACCGGCCGCGGGAGCAAACCCGCGCCCTCGGCAATTGGCTTGACAGCCTCTTCCCACTCTATTGCCATGATGTGAGCGCCGGCTACCCCTTCGATCTCGCGCAGTTGTTGGATCAGATCGATGCAAATCTGGATACCTTCTGTTTTCCAGGCCTTTGCGCGGGCGCGCTTGTCTTCTGTGGTCAACTCGTCTTTCTTCTTTCCGTCCCAGGGCGTGCTTGCCGCGTTCATGCGGTCGATGATCTCATCGGGAACCAGGATACCGGGGACGTTGTTTTTCATGTAACGTGCCATGCCAGGGCTTTTCAGCGGCCCAACCCCAACTAAGATATAGGTTTGCTCGTGCAGGCCTAACTCACGCACCTTTTCCATGTATTTGGCAAAAGCCTCGACATCGTAGACTAGCTGCGTCTGGATGAAGTTAGCGCCCGCCTTAACCTTTTTTGCCAGCCGGTATGGCCGAAAATCGGTGGGATCAGCGAAGGGGGCCGCGGCTGCTCCTACGAAAAACCGGGGTGACTGGCCTTTGAAAGCATCCCCGCATTGGAAGACGCCCTCATCGCGCATCTTGGCGACGATTTGCACGAGTTGGAGCGAATCAATGTCGAAGACGTTCTTGGATGTGGGGTGGTTGCCGAAATTTTGGTGGTCGCCGGTCAGGCAGAGCAAGTTGCGCATTCCCAGGGCGTAGGCACCCAGCAGGTCGGCTTGAATCGCCAACCGGTTGCGATCGCGGCAAGTCATCTGTATTACAGGTTCGAGACCTTCTTGCACTGCGATGGTTCCCGCTCCAATGCTGGACATGCGTATGATGGCGGTCTGGTTATCGGTGATGTTGACGGCATCGCAGTTCCCTTTCAGCAGAGATACTTTGTGACGGATTTCGTCGCCATCCGCGCTTTGCGGGGGGCCGAGTTCGCCGGTGACTGCGAAGTGTCCGGCGCGCAGAACTTTTTCGAGATTGGAACCAGCTAAGTATCCGTTGTTGCCTGTTTGTGGGGTCATGGTTTACTCCTCCTCGGCGGCGAGACGCAGGTCGTCGCGGGTAATCTTTCGGGGGCCGCCATCGCGGGATGTGCTCCAATCCTTGGGGGGGCGGATGTCCAAGATGAGATCGAGTTTGCCCTTGCTGCTCAAGCGGTCGTAGATCAACTGCCATGCGCAGGGGACTTCGGGGTCGATTTCGCAGTGGCCGTCCTCGGAGCCGCCGCATGGCCCGTTGAGCAGGGATTTAGAGCAGCGCGCAATTGGGCAGATGCCGCCAGTCAGGCCGAGGACGCAATCCCCGCAGGCTGCGCAGCGTTCCTCCCAAATTCCTTGCTCTGTGGGCAAACCCAGGAAAGTGGTGTTCAATCCGGGAACCACCCAGCATTCGGGGAAGTGCTCGGCAATCGCCTGCACGCCAATCCCGCACCCCAGCGATAGGATAATATCGGCATCTTTGACCTGTGCCTCGATTTCGTCGAGATATTCCCATTCACATTGGCGTTGAACGGTCACATCGGTGACATCTTGTGGACTTCCATTGAGTTTGGATCTCATCCGCAGCGATGCGGCCATGATTTGTGCTTCGCGCGAGCCTCCCGCGAAGCATACCGTCACACAGGTTCCGCACCCGACGACCAGAACCTTTTGGGCGTCACCAATCAAGGTTTTGATTTCGTCTAAGGGTTTTTGTTCTGCAGTTATCATAATGTTCTCCTCTGGTGAGAGATGGGTGATTGGTAATTGGGGATTGGGGATTGGGGATTGGAGATACCATGCCCTGCGAGTGTTGGCGGGCTAATCTCTAACTTCTAACCTCTAATCTCCAATCTCCAATTACCAATCTCTAATCTCCAATCTCCAATCTCTAATCTCTAATCTCTTTTCTCCGCAATGGATTTGGTCCCAATTCAATAATTACTTCGGTAAATTCTTTCGCAATTTCCGCAAACTTTGCGCCCATTGCAGCTGATATATTATACATGCGTACTCTTTCCGGTTCTAGACCAATTTGTGTCAATAACACTTTTATTCGTTCAACCCGGCGTCTAGCGTTTTCATTACCATCCAGGTAATGGCAGTCACCGGGCAGTCAACCGGCAGCCATCACGCCGTCTACGCCATCTTCCAGGGCTTGTAAAACCATTAGCACATCTAGTTTACCAGTGCAAGGCAACTGTATGATCTTGATTTCCGGTGGGTATTGCATCCGCAGCCCTCCGGCCAGGTCGGCGGCGGCGTAAGCGCAATGTTCGCAACAATAAGCTATGATTTGCAAGACTGATGCTGTCATCTCATCTCATCTCATTTCTCTCACTGACTAAACAAATTTACTGATTACTCAATGTCATTAAGTTAGGCAATCGGCGGATTCGCAATCCGCCCAGAGCGTGCCAAGCCGCCCGGTTTTGCTCCTGGCGGATCCGTCCCCCAAGGGGATACTTCGTGATGATCCGACAGCCACCAGCCCTAAACAAAATGACATTGACTGATTACTGATTACTGAAAACTGATTACTGAAAACTGTTCACTCGCCACTTTCGTGGGGTTTACTAACGCTCTCACTTTGGCAGTCATTTGCGCGTCAGTGTAGTGCATCAATTGGATGGCCTTTGCAGGGCATTCAGCTGCGCATGAGCCGCATCCCTGGCAGACAGCCGCTTCGATATAAGCGGCTCCCATTATATTGCCCACTCCGCTAAGGTTGGCTTTGATCTTGGGGACGCTAAAGGGGCACACACGTATACAAGTCAGGCATCCTATGCAGAGTGTCTCATCCACCACGGCTACGCGGCCGCCGGCTTTCAATGTTTCCTGGCTTAAAACGCGGGCTGCCCGTGCGGCGGCTGCTTGAGCCTGGATCATGGACTCATCCACGAATTTGGGGTAGTGAGCCATCCCAGCCATGAACACGCCATCCGTAGAGAAGTCCACTGGGCGGAGTTTGACGTGGGCTTCCAGGAAGAAACCATCAGCATCTATCGGTACTTTGAAGAGGGTTGACAGATCCCGAGCATCAGGGCCGGGCACCACTGGCATGGAGAGTACCACCAGGTCGGGGGTGAGGCTGATATCGCACCCCAGGATTGGCTCGTAGACGGTTACGGTGATTGGAGGTTGGAGATTGGAGATCGGAGGTTGGAGATTGGAGATTGGAGATTGGGGATTGGAGATTGGAGATTGGGGATTGGAGATTGGAGATTGGGGATTGGAGATTGAGTCTCGCTGACTCGCCGACTCGCCGACTCGCTGATTCGCTGATTCGCTGACTCGCTGATTCGCTGATTCGCTGACTCGCCGACTCGCTGACTCGCCGACCCGCTGACTCGCTGACTCGCCGACTCTAACCTCCGGCTCATGCGTATCATTATAGCGCACAAATATTACACCGTGCTCGCGGGCTTTGGTATAGAGACGCTCTTTGAAGCCATAGGTGCGAATATCTTTGTACAAGATAGTGATTTGAGCGTTCGGGTTGCGCTCTTTGAGGGCCAGAGCATTTTTAATCGCCACTGTGCAACAAATACGGCTGCAATACTTTTCAGCTGGGCCGATGCACTGGATCATGACCACGGAATTTGGAAGATTGGTAGTTGGTAAACTGGTAGATTGGTAGGTTGGTAGATTGGTAGGTTGGTAGGTTGGCAGGTTGGTTCCCAATTTACCAATCCCCAATTTACCAATCCCCAATTTACCCGCCAACAGCTCCTCGAACTCCTGCTGCGTCACAATACGCGGATCGCTCCCGTGACCGTACTCCGTCCCGCGGTATTCTTGTGCGCCTGTAGCTAATATGGTCGCACCGTGGGAAATTTCTTTTAGGCTTCCATCAGAGTGCTGGATTGTGCTGGCGAAGTTGCCCACGAAGCCGCCTGTAGCGATGACTTGACTCTCCATGTGGACGGTGATATTTGGGATGGCGTGTATTTGTTCAACAAGGCGGCGTAGCACGTACTGGGGATCGTTGGTTTCTAATCCCTGGTACCCAGTCTCCAATAATGTGAACACGTACCGCAGGTTGCCTCCCAACTCCGCCTCCTTCTCCACCAGGTGAACCGGGAATCCCTGCTCTGCCAGAGAAATTGCGGCTGTCATTCCAGCAGCCCCACCGCCTATTACCAGCGCAGTGCTATGGACGGGTACATCGACCATGTTTTGCGGTTCGAGCAACGCGGCGCGAGCTATTGCCATCCGAACCAGTTCTTTGGCTTTAGTGGTGGCGGTATCCCAATCGTCCGAGTGTACCCACGAACACTGGTTGCGGATATTGGCCATTTCGAACAAATAGGGGTTAAGCCCGGCAGCGCGGATGCTATCTTGGAACAGAGGCGCGTGGGTCAGAGGGGTGCAGCTTGCCACAACTACCCGGTTGAGCTTTTGCTCCTCCACTCGTTCGGTGATTAGCTTGATGGAGTCTTGCGAGCAGGCGTACAAGGTATCTTCGGAGTGAATGACATTGGGCAATGTATTAGCATATTCGGCCACATCAGGCACATCCAGGAAGCCGCCAATATTCGAGCCGCAATGGCAGACGAATACGCCAATCCGCGCAGTTTCTCCCGAAACATCTCGTTCTGGTGGATATTCGCGTTCGTTGGTAAGTGTCCAACGCGCTTCTGCTAACAAGCCTGCGCTGGCGGCGGCGGCGCCACTGGCTTCGACAACTGATTCGGGGATATCTTTGGGTTCGCGGAAGGGGCCTACCGCATAAATCCCAGGGCGACTGGTCTCGATGGGGTTAAATCGAATACTGCGGCAGAAACCATATTCGTCCAGTTCCACCCCTAAACGGCCTCCGAGCCTCTTGACGGAATCGGATATTTCCATCCCCACCGATAAAACCACGAGATCGAATTCTGCCTCGATTAGTGACTGGGGATTAGGCACTAGTGACTGGGGACTAGGGACTAGTCCCTGATCCCTAGTCCCTAGTCCCTGATCCCTAATCCCTGATCCCTGGTCACTGGCATACCGCACCACCAAATTCCCCGTCCCCGGGGTTTGTTTCACCTCGCTAATCCGACATCGAGTGTAATTGATGCCATATTTTTCTTGGGCGCACTGGTAATACGCTTCGTAGCCTTTGCTGAAGGCGCGCATATCCATCATAAAGACGTGAACCTCGGTGTCAGGTTCATGCTCGATGGTCATGATCGCCTCTTTAGTGGCGTACATGCAGCACACCGCCGAGCAGTAATCGTGGTTCTGATCGCGGGAGCCAACACATTGCAAGAAGGCGATCTTCTGGGCTGGCTTGTGATCGGATGGCCGTTCGACATGACCTGAGGTTGGCCCGCTGGCGCTCAACAGCCGCTCGAACTGTAGCGCCGTCACCACGTTAGGGTATCGCCCGAAGCCGTACTCTGCGGAAAGTTCAGCATTGTAGATTTGATAACCGGGGGCAAGTATGATCGCGCCTACATCAAACTGTTCTTCCCTCGCGACCATATTGTGGTCGATGGCATCCCTGCCGCATTCGTACTGGCAGCTCAGGCATTCAGCGCAAAGACCACAGGCCAGACAGCGGGCCGCTTCGACTTGGGCTTGCTCATCCGTATAGCCAGCTACCACTTCCTCGAAGGTGGACAATCTCTGCTCGACCGGGAGCTCATCCATAGGTACGCGGGGTTGAATCTGTGCCTCTCCCTGTATTACCTGTTCCTCGACTTCGGCCTGGGACATTTGCACGACCGGCAGCCTGGGTTTGGGTGGCGATTCTAGTTCCTCCCCCCGCAGGTAGCGGTGAATAGAAGCGGCAGCACAGTGACCGGCTTCAACCGCCTCGATGACGAAAGCGGTGCCGGTCGTGGCGTCGCCTGCCGCAAATACTCCTGGGCGGGTTGCGGCCATTGTGTTGGGATTCACAGCAATGGTGGCTTGCTTTGTGATGCCGACCCCGGCGCTTTCCGGGATAAAGGCCAGACCGGCCCGTTGACCCACGGAAAAGATGATATTGTCGCAGGGAACGAAATGCTCCGAGCCGGGGATGGACACAGGCTGCCGGCGTCCCGTTGCATCGGGCAGGCCCTGCTCGGTGCGCACACACGTTATCCCTGTCATCCGCTTGTTCTCGTCTCCGACGATCTCTACGGGGGTAACCTGGAAATTGAAGTCAACGCCCTCTTCTTCGGCGTGGCGTATCTCCTCCTCGCCAGCCGTTGATTCCGAGCGGGTGCGGCGGTAGTAGAGGCTGACATCAGCTCCCAACCGCACGGCGGTGCGGGCCACATCCATCGCCACGTCCCCAGCTCCAACAACAGCTACTCGCTTTCCCAATTGCGGCGGGTTATCCAGCCGCACGTCGCGCAGAAATACAGTGTTGACTAACACCCCCTCCAAATCTGCTCCGGGGATGGGCAGGCGGATGCCCTCGTGGGCACCTACGGCGATGAGCAGCGCGTCAAATCCTTCATCAAAGACATCGTCCAGGTTTTCCACAAAGGTGTTCAGCCGGAGTTCTACTCCCAGGTCTACGATGTCTTGCACTTCTCGATCCACGATCGAGGCAGGCAGCCGGTATTCGGGAACACCAACGCGCAACATTCCGCCGGCCACGGGCAGCGACTCGAAAATAGTTACCCTGTATCCTAGCTTGCACAGGTCCTGGGCGGTGGTCAATCCACAAGGTCCGGCGCCGATGATAGCTACTCGCTGGTCGTATTTGATTTTATGTGATTCCGGAGGCACCCGCTCTTCGGCATAAACCTTATCGGTGACGAAGCGCTTCAACGCCCGGATGTTGAGCGGTTCATCCAGCAAACTGCGATTGCAGGCCTCCTCACAGCGATGGTTGCAAATGCGGCCGCAGATGCCCGGAAAAGGATTATCCTCTTTGATGACTCGTAACGCATCGTGGTAGCGGCCTTCACGAATCAAGGCGATGTACCCCTGGACGCGTTGGCCGGTGGGACAGGCATCCCGGCAGGGCGCGATGCCCAGTTTCTCGATAGCGAAGGCCGCAGGGACAGCCTGAGTGTACAGACGATAGGCAGCTTTGCGCTCTTTCAAACCTTCTTCATAAGGATCGGGCAATATAACTGGGCAGACATCAACGCAGTCTCCGCAGCCCACACATTTGTCTATGTCAATATAGCGCGGTCTGCGGCGCAGGTTCACGGTGAAGTTGCCAGCCTCGCCATCTACGCCAAGCACATCGGCATCGGTGATGATTTCGATGTTGATATGGCGACCGGTGTCTACCAGCTTTGGGCTGATATTACACATAGCGCAGTCATTGGTGGGGAAGGTTTTATCGAGCTGTGCCATGTGACCCCCAATGGCTGATTTACTTTCGACGAGATAGACTTTGAAGCCCTGGTCACCCAAATCCATCGCGGCTTGCATCCCGGCGATGCCGCCACCGACGACCATTACCGCGCCAACAGGCGCGTCAGAAGGATGAGGGTGGAAGGCGGAAGGAGGATGGATTATTCTGTCGTTCATGTCTTACTCGAATATAGAAACTATTCTGGCTCTCTGGAATTTCGCGTGGTGGGACCCTGGGGGTGGGGGTTCTAACCGTTTCTCATCTATGGTGCCTGATTCGCTGAGCAGTTCGAGTCAATACTCGGGCTCAGCGAATTCCTGTAAGGCTCCTTCAGCCTTCACCCTTCATCCTTCATCCTTCGAAAGCCATTCCTGTCGTTTTATCTCCGGTGTTCTTAGATTTCGTGGGATGAGGATAGTAAAGCGGGTGCCGGTTTTGCCGTTCTCGCCAGACAGGTTCTCGGCCAGGATTTGCCCGTTGTGAGCGTCTACGATTTTTTTGGCAATCGAAAGCCCCAGGCCTATGCCCGGTGTTTCACCGACATTGCCACCCCGGAAGAAATCTTTGAATAGATGGGGTATATCTTCGGGCAGGATTCCGGGGCCTTCATCTTCTATTTCTAAGATCAATGTATCTGGTTCGTACCGGGCGCGGAAGATCACCGTGCTATCTGGTGGAGCAAATTTTATGGCGTTGTTTAGAAGGTTAGTAAATACTTGCCGTATTCGTCGGCGTGCTCCTACGATAGGCTCGAACTTTGGCGGTGGAACGGCTTGAATGTGGATGTTTTTTTCCGCCGCTGCCAGGCGTGCATCGTCGATGGACTCGCTGCCCACTTCGCCGGGGTCAAACCATTTGAAGTCAGCCTGGATTTGTTCTGGACGCATACGGGCCAGATCGACCACATCGCTAATCAAGGAGCTTAAGTCGACCACTCGCAGGATGCTGCGTTTGATCATGCGTTCTTGTTTGGGATTGAGATCGCCTGCGAAACCTCCAAGCATGGTGCGTAAGTAATTTTCGATAGCGGCTAATGGTGATCGTAATTCGTGAGAAACGATAGAAAGAAAATAAGTCAGTGTACTTGTGGCGCGGCGATAGCGATCACCGACCAGTGTAGCCAGGCCACTTAGAACTGTAAAGCCTGCTTTGGGATGGGTCTGCAGGTAGGTGTTTAGCGCTTCTCCGTCTATTACGATGATGCGCGTCGGTTCAACGCAAACCGCTGATGATGTGTAAAAGTGTGGCGAGGCGATGGTGGAGAATCCAGCCATTTTTCCTGGGCCGACATAATCTATGGTCGCGTTGCGGGGCGTGGAGTGACGGCCGATTTGGACTTTCTTGTCGAGAGCGATCTTTCCGCGCTCGACGACGATCACGATTGTGGCTGGTTCATCTTCTGCAAAAATCGTGTCACCATCTTGGTAGGTTTTCTCGCTGCAGAATTCAGCAATTGCGAGTAAGTCAGCGTCGGAGAGATCGCTTAGAATTTCTGCGTGTCTCAGACGGCCGGCAATGATCGCTAATTTGGTGGTCATTGAAGCCCTCAATCTGCCTGCTGCAATAGTTTCGCCACGCTCTGTAACAAATCGGTTGGTTTGGCAGGTTTTTGAACATAGCCTTGTATGTCCATTGCCATGCCAGTTTCCAGCTCGTAGCGGCGATAACTGGCATCTTCGATGACAGTGCTGAGAATCATTATGGGGACATTGGCGTAACGGGGTTCACTGCGCATCGCGCGGATCACTCCCCAACCGTCCATGCGCGGCATGAGCAGGTCGAGGATCAACAAATCTGGAATATCTTGCTCGACCATTTCCATGCATTGTTTTCCATCACGCGCAGTTGCCAGTCGATATGGTTGGGTTTCCAAAATCATGAGGATGCCCTCGAGGATATCGGGATCATCGTCCACGATCAGTATATAAGGCTGTTCATTCATGCTGTTCTCCTTTGGAGAGATTGGGGATTGGAGATTGGAGATTGGAGATTGGAGATTGGAGATTGGAGATTGGAGATTGGAAATTGGGGATTGGGGATTGGAGATTGGGGATTGGGGATTGGAGATTGGAGATTGGAGATTGGAAATTGGGGATTGGGGATTGGGGATTGGAGATTGGGGATTGGGGATTGGAGATTGGAGATTGGAGATTGGAGATTGGAGATTGGAGATTGGAGATTGGAGTTACCGTGCCCTGCGAGTGTTGGCGGACTAACCTCTAACCTCTACCCTCTAACCTCTAACCTCTGATCTCTAATCTCCAATCTCTATTCTCTAATCTCCATTCCCCGCAATGGATTAGGCCCCATCCGCCTGATCTCTTCAGTCAATTCAGCCGCCGACCAGGCAAACTGTGCGCCCATGGCTGCCGACACATTGATCATCTGTATTCGCCTGCCTTCCAGTCCGATCTCTTCCAGCAGCTTTCTTGTATATTCAACTCGTCTTTGGGCTTGTAGATTACCTTCCAGGTAATGACAGTCACCGGGCATTCAACCCGCCACCATCACGCCGTCGGCGCCATCCTCGAAAGCCTTCAATGCGTAAATAGGGTCGAATTTGCCGGCGCATGGCAATTTAATCACTTTGATCGCTGTGGGGTACTCCACCCGCAGCGAGCCTGCCAGGTCTGCCGCCGCGTAGGCGCAATAGTGACAACAAAAGGCGACGATTTCGGGTGAGAAGTTCTTAGTCATACTTGTGTAGTCCTGTAGTCTGGTAGTCCTGTAGTCTGGTAGTCTGGTAGTCCTGTAGTCTGGTAGTCCTGTAGTCTGGTAGTCTGGTAGTCCTGTAGTCACTCTGACTATTTGACTATTTGACTATTTGACTACGCGACTACGCGACTACCAGACTAAACAATGCCTCAATTTTGACTAACGTCTGCGTATCTGTGTATCGCATCAATTGAATCGCTTGAGCCGGGCACTCCGAGGCGCAGGAGCCGCAGCCGTGGCAAACAGCCGGCTCGATATAGGCCGCTCCCACAATATTGCCAACGCCGGTGTGGTCACTGCTCACTTTGGGGACGTTGAAGGGGCAGATGCGCACGCAGGTGAGACAGCCAACACATTTGAGCGGGTCGATATGCGCAACTTGAGCGTCGGTCAGCATGGTTTCCTGAGAGATGGTAATAGCTGCCCGTGAGGCCGCGGCTTTAGCCTGAGCTATAGTCTCATCCAGGAACTTGGGGTAATGAGCCATCCCCGCCATGTAGACCCCGTCAGCGGCGAAATCCACCGGGCGCAGTTTGACATGTGCCTCGAGGAAGAAGCCGTTCATATCTCTCGATAGTTTGAGCCGCGTGGCAAGTTTATCCGCTCCTGCCGGGGGAACGACAGGGGTGGAGAGAACCAGCAGGTCGGGGCTGAGGACAATATCGCGCCCCAGGATTGGATCGTAGACGGTCACGGTGATTGGAGATTGGAGACTGGGGATTGGAGATTGGAGATTGGGGATTGGAGATTGGAGGTTGGAGATTGGAGATTGGAGATTGGGGATTGAGTCTCGCTGACTCGCTGATTCGCTGACTCGCTGACTCGCCGACTCGCCGACTCGCACCACCGGCTTACGCTCGAACTCATAACGCACAAATTGCACTCCCGCCCGGCGGGCTTCGGTGTAGACCCGTTCTTTGAAGCCGTAGGTACGAATATCGCGATAAATGATGGTGATCTCGGCGTTGGGGTTCAGTTCTTTGAGCTTGAGAGCATTCTTGAGCGCCGTGGTGCAGCAGATGCGGCTGCAGTATTTCTCGGCGGGGCCAACGCATTGGAT
>JBDRGC010000209.1:0-5505 GCA_043818215.1 Chloroflexota bacterium
CCCACCGCCCCTCCTTTTTGAGAAGGTGCCTCCAAATTCTCTCAAGTCCGGGTTTGCTTCTCAAGGAAGCTGCGGAACAACATCACGAGTGCTTTCTTCGTTTGTCTGCGGCACATCTAGCTGGATCAACCCATCAGATGCTTGCAGAGTTTGCCCAAGTTCGCGAAGCGTTGTGCGTAAGATCGTATCTATATCCGTGGATGCCCAGACTTTGCTGGTAATGTCTGCTACTATGCGGTCGTGTTGTGATGCCCGTTGGGTTTCCTCTACCAGACGCACGTTCTCTAACGCTAAGCCTGCCTGGGTTGCTACGGCCTCGATGAACGATTGCTCATCGGGAGACCAGGTCTCTTTATCCGCCTCTAGGGTGAGATTGCCAATCACCTGTTCGCGCAGCATGAGGGGAACGTTGATCGTTGTGGCTTGATCGCTGCTCGCAGCCGGTTGGCGGTCAGTGGTCAACGGGCTGACATCGGCGGTCGGCGGTCGGCGGTCGGCACCCAACGCTTTGTTCTCGAAGGTGTAACTTAAATCTGCGCCCCGCATTGTCACATCTGTCCAGGCTTCGCCCAGATATTGTTGGTTTAACCTGCGAATTTCTTCCAGGTTGGCTTGCACCTGCTGGAAGAGCGTCGCGTTTTCCATAGCGATGGCTAATCCGTCGGCAACACCTTGCAGGACGGTGATATCGTCTTGATCGAAGGCCTCGGGTTTCTCAGATTGGACAGTGAGTGTGCCCAATACCTGGGGGCCGCTTATCATGGGGAGTGCCAGTTCGGAACGAGTTAGAGGGAGGTGAGGATTATCGAAATGCACAGCATCCGGCCCTACATCTAGCGCGATTCTTGCCTGCCGGCGGGAAATTGCCCACCCAATTGTAGATGTGCCTCCAATCGCCACCTTGTGCCCCTCAGATAGCATTTTTTGCCCTGCTTCGCCCGTACCGGCACGCAGAATAGCATACAGCCCTTTCTCGTCAATGCTGAAAACGCCGGCGTAGTAGAGACCGAAACGTTCCTTAACCAGATTTACTACTTGTTGGAAAAGAGTGGCCGGATCAAGTTCAGCGCTGATGGCCTGTGTGATCTCTGCGGCTGTATGTACCTGTACCTCGCTCCGCTCGAGAGCCTGAGTGCGCTGTTCGAGACGGGCGCGGTCGCGTTCCAGTTCGGTTGTGAGGCTGTGCCCCCGTTGCAGGCTTTTGTTTAATCCGTTGATTATTACCCCCAGCGAAAGCACAATTATGATATTCACGGTCAGGAATGGAATGCTTGTGTTGATCCAGGATGAAAAATTGGCAGGGTTGGCGGCATCACTTATAGATGGGATGGCGATCCAACCCTGGTTCATCATCATACCTATTGACAGAAGCGTGATTGTGCTGCATATAGCTGCAACGATGCCTGCCTGAAGACTCAGAAATACTCCCGCGAGAATTGAGAAGCCCACCAACCAGATACGAACATCGCCAACGTTTGCATACTGTAAAGCGGAAACCACACCTAAGGCGTAAAAGAGTGCTAACAGCACCCCGGCGCGCATATTGTACGATAGCCAGTGGCTGAACGCGATGAGCAATATCCCTGCGTAGGACAGAGTGTAGATAATTATCCACCCCCAGCTTCTGTGTTGGATTGTTGAGACTAGATTGGTTACGTAAATTCCGCTACCCAATACCGCGGCACTGATCAGCACGACAGCAAGAATGCGTTCACGCCAGTACTGCACCTCGTTTTCTCTGTCGGGGGCAGATGGATCCAGAAAGCGTTCGAAAAACCGATTCATACAGATGCCTCCTCCCCGTCATGGTTATTTCCGCCGCCATTGATAATTTGCGCTGCCGGGACTACGGCTATCTCTATTTTTGCGCGCCGGGCATCTAAGGCTTTGCTGAGTTCTTGGGTTGTAGTTGCCAGGATACTTTGCATATCTACCGCGCTGCGAATCTTGCTGGTGATTTCGTAGAGCTGCCGGTCGCGTTCGGCCCTTTCTTGGGCATTTTCCAGTAGGCGGGCATTGCGCACTGTCACAGCAACCTGGGCAGCCAGAGTGGTGAGCAATCGCATATCGTCTTCATCGAAGCGATGCTCATGTTCGATATCTTGAATGACAATGGCGCCAATGATATCTCCACCAACTAGAAGGGGGACGCCAAGCCAGGATTTTGCTGGAGTGTCACTTGTAACGATGGCGCCCATTGCCTGGCTGCGGTTTATAGTATCCTCCACGATCATCAAAGGTTGGCGTGTGCGGATGATGATGGATGTCAACCCTTGACCAAGAGGGAAGGACGGTATGGATACAATTTCGCCTCCATCGTCCATATAGGGAATTTCGATCATATTTGTAGACGGTGTGTACAAAGCGATGAGGAAATTGACATCGCTTATCACTTTGATAATCTGTTGGTGGATGGTTTCATATAGTTGAGCTAGACTGGTCTCGGTTGAGATGGATTGACTGATGGTGTTCAATATCTGTAATTCTGTCAGGCGTTGCGTGATGGTTTGCAGGGCGTTGACTTTTTCCAGCGCTGTTGCCGCCATTCTTACGAGACTGCCATAGGCATCCAGGGCTGTATTTGTCAGGGGTTCTTGTTCTGTGGCCCCCATAATCAATATGGCAGCCAAATTATCGCCAGTGATGATTGGCAAAAACGCGCAGGATTTGAAATCGAGTTGATCATATAAATCGACTAACGCGCCAGGTAAACCGAGAGCCTCGTCAGGGTTGGCAATCAGGAGGGGTGAAGTTGCCGGAAGGGCAGCTCCAATCTCACTTGGGGAAACGGGAATCAATGGGAGCGATCCTTCTAAAAGTGTGCCTCGAGGATCGGTCACGAAAATTCCTCGCAAATTGTTTTGTTCTGCCACGAAGAGTGCTGACGCGTAGGGGGCTTGCTGGATGGTGTTCTTCAATGCCAGGAATACATCTTCTGTGGTCTCTGCTTCTGCGATTGTGTGGCTGGCCTGATAGAGCAGGGATGTAGCCCGGAGGTCTACTTGAGTGGTTTCCAGCATCTGGATATTTCGTAGCGCGGATGCAATTTGGTTAGCCAGGGTTCCAAGGGTGGCAATATCGTCATCGCTGAAAGCATTTAAATGGATACATTGAATATCAAGTGCCCCCATGACATTATCGCCGACGCTCAGTGGAATGACAGCCTCCGAGTTCGTTTCTGGGAGAGTTTCGATTTCAAGATAGTAGGGGTCTTTGCTGACATCAGAAGCAACCCAGGGACGATTGTTGGCTGTAACCCATCCAATGATCGAGTGGGAGTCAACAGCCAGTTGGAAGTTGGGTGCCGTGGTTGCGGCGTTGATATTGCCCGATTCTGCCCTCAAGACGGCGTGCTTTCTCGTGTCATCCAAAAGGTAGATGGCGGCGTGGTAATAATCGAAACGCTCGATGATCAAGTTGACAGTCGGCTGCAAGAGTTCATCGAGGCTTGTGGCTGAAGTCGCTATCTGGGCTGCTTCTGCTACCGTCTGGATTTGTTGGGTTCGGGCAGCTACTTTCTTTTCCAGAGAGCGGTAGAGAGTGCTGTGTTCGTCTGCGACCTGGTTGAAAGAATAGGCCAACAGCCCAATTTCGTCGTCTCGATCCACTACCGCTCGATTTTGAAGATCCCCGTCAGCGAAGTGTAAAGCAGTTTTTGTGATGTCGGTAATGAGAACCACAATATTATTTGTTGCTCGCCAAATAAGAGCACCCAGAACGGTTAGAGAAAGCAGGAATAAGATTATGCTAAATGATGTGCTTGTGTTGAAAAACGCGATACCCCCCAATATGGCAGTTGAGATGATGGCTACGGGGAGAAGCAGCCAGAGAGCTTTGCGTGCCAGCTTTCCTCGGAAACGTTTCTCCGGTATAGATGAATCCGTAGCTTGTGACATGCCAATCTCCTCGTAATAGGAAAGATCAAAATTCGTTCTTGGAGTATTATCCCATTAAATGGGGGAAAATGTGGGTTCAAAATATGTCTGCTGCGCGTTTCGAACCCACGGCCCTTTTCTTTTTGAGAAGATAATTCTTGGAAATTCATCGATCCCCACTGAGAAATGAAGGTATGCACTATTGTCGGGAGTGAGGATAGCGCGCAAGGTTTACCCCATTTCCCAGACAGCTTCTCCTGCCAGAATGCGGCGGATTTGGTCAGGGAATATATCCGGGTCGAGGGGTTTGCCTATGAACCCATCGAAATTGGCTGCTCGGGCTTTGTTGATTTGTTTCACGCTGGCTTCGGCTGTAACAGCCACAACGTATGTGTCTTTTAGCGTGGGAGATGATCGTATTTTCTTTAGTGCTCCATAGCCATCTTCATAAGGCAGGCGAATATCCATCAAGATGAGATCCAGGTGAGGCAGAGTGTCTGCATATTCGACGACTTCATAGCCGGACGTTTTCCATTCGCAATGGATTCCCATATACCCTAACATTCGAGCAATCAGAACAAAGTTCGCTACATTGTCTTCTACAACCAGTACAGTGGCGCCTTTTGGCGCATCCCCTTTAGTACTCGGATTAGTGAGATTTCTCCCAGCAGCAGGATTGGGTTTTGTTGTGAGATTGTCTTTTGCCACGAGTTTACCTCTTTAGATAGCGGCTAATTTGTTGGGGTAGAGCATCAACATCAATCGGTTTTTGAATGTACCCGTCGCAACCGGCTGCCAGCGTGCGCTCGCGATCCCCTCTCATTACATTAGCCGTGATAGCGATGACGGGAACATCTCTCAATTTAGGGATGGCTTTCAACTGTGCTGTTAACATATAGCCATCCATATCGGGCATATTTATGTCCATCAAGATTAGATCGGGCGTTGCTGTTTTTAGAATTTCCAGAGCGTCACTAGCATTTTCGGCTTCCAACATAGTATACCCCTCAGCTTGAAGTATTCGCCTGATCAAGATGCGATTTTCGAAAGTGTCTTCAATGTTGAGTATCGTAACATTGTTTGTCATGTTATACAAATCTCCAAATCCATTGTAACATTAAAGGCGTATTTCCCCGTGACATAAACGTTACAAGGCAGTTATATTCTGAGTGTACTTCAAAACGGTAAAAAATGGTATCCTCTTCAAAAATCAGGGACGAACCCGGTTCCTAATGGGTAATGCGCCCGATTCTCTCGGTCTGACACGGCCCCGGGTTCGTGTTACCCTGAAATATGGAGAGGATACAAAAAATGGTACAGACAATTTCACTCTTTTCACGGGCGATCAGTATAGAGTCAAGTTGAGTGATACTGAGCGCGAATAGGTTTTGTGAAAACAGCATATTGTGAGTTGATCGCGTTATAATACGACGGGAAAATAAGGGCATATTCCGCCCAACCGCCCAACCGCCCAACCGACCACCGACCGCCATCAACCTGTCCAACCCAACCAACCCCCAATCCCCAATCATCCAATCCCCAATCCCCAATCCCCAATCCCCAATCTCCAATCCCCAATCCCCAATCCCCAATCCTCCAATCCCCAATCCCCAATCCCCAATCTCCAATC
>JBDRGC010000210.1:0-6824 GCA_043818215.1 Chloroflexota bacterium
ACGATTTACAGGTCAAAATTCAGGATACTCAGGATGATATAACCGATAAACAAGATGAATTGACCAATATGGTCAGCGCCCGGCAAATTGCAGATGCACAGAATCAGATTGCTGCTTTTCAAACGAAGCTAAACACCTTGCAGAGCAATTACGCCAGCCTGTTATCCAACACACAACAGGGTGCTCTCAACACCTTGACGGTGATTGAGCCAGCCTCCGTGCCCAGTAAACCTGTCGGCCCTGACATTCCTATGACGGTCCTGTCCTCTTTAGCGATAGGTTTTGTCCTGGCTGCCGCAGCCGCATACTTGCTGGAGTACCTGGATAACTCCATCAAGGGTCCAGAAGATGTGAAGAAACTTAGTAATTTACCCACATTGGCGGGGATTGCTCATATAAGCGGAGAACGATACCGAGATAAATTGATTACTGTGAAGCACCCTCGTTCACCGATTTCTGAAGCATACCGCTCTCTACGGACAAATATCCAATTCTCGACAATCGATCATCCCAACCGGGCGGTTTTATTGGTGACCAGTCCTAGCCCGACCGAGGGAAAAAGTGTTACTATAGCCAACTTAGGAGTAGTACTCGCTCAGGCAGGGCACAAAACCCTGATTATCGATGCAGATCTGCGCCGGCCTGTCCAACACCGCATATTTCAATTATCGAACAAACATGGGATCACAGATTTCTTATTGGAGGTAAATGAGGAAGAAATCCAGGATCAAATGCAAAGCCTTCTGAGTTGGTGTGTTCAGAAGACAGATGTCGACGGTTTGCATGTGATCACCAGCGGCGCCTTACCGCCGAACCCTTCGGAGCTGTTAGGTTCTGAAAAGATGAAAAAAACCTTGTCCTCATTATCCAGGATTTATAATTATATCCTGCTGGATAGTCCCCCAGGGTTGGTTGTAACGGATGCAGCTGTTTTGAGCGCCCAAGCGGATGGCGTGATCCTGGTACTAAATGCGGATTCGACTACCAAAAATCAATTGCAACAGATTGTTGGACAATTTGATGGGATAAACAAAAAGTCTGGTCTACTCGGGGTTGTATTGAATGACCTGACTCATAAGCGGGACGGTTATTATTACAATTACTACTATTACAAAAAGTCTTACTACTACAGGGAAGAAACCGCTGCTTATGACATGGAAGGCGGGAATGGTAGCGCCAGGGTTTTGAACAATAAGATTATGAAGGGTTTATCGAGTATCTTTAATGGATCGCGCAGTCGTAATAAACCCCAAAAAATATCATCTTCTGGAAAAATCGATGATGAATCTCAAGAAATAGATTGAGTTGCAAAGCCCCCTTTTTATAATAGCTTCACCACCAAAACAGATAAAGCCTCCATCAAATCGCTGTAAATTGGAAAAGGTGGTAAGGCTCTAGCTTCAGGCAAATTCATTTGAGTTTCCCCTCGACCAGTCTTCACAAGTGCTACCCGTTTCAGGTTTGCTGCGATACCAGCCTGTAAATCGGTCAAAGTATCCCCAATCAGAATCGACCGGGTAAGTTCTATATCGAGTTCTCGAGCAGCCTGATATACCAATCCGGGCCTGGGTTTTCGGCATTCACAGTTGTCTCTAGGGGCGTGAGGGCACATATAAACCTTATCTATTCTGCCCCCAGTTTTGTGAATTTCATATAAAAGACGCTGGTTGATTTCCGTTGCTTGGTTATGGGTGATGATGCCTCTGCCAATTGCGGATTGGTTTGTGACAATTACAATTCTTAGGGGTAGATTGCGAATTTTAGCAAGTGCAGTCAATGCTTGCGGGTAAATATGAACATCATCCCAAGAACGGACGTATTCAGCGCGATTTTCGATGATAACTCCATCACGATCAAGAAAAATTCCTGGTATCATGCTGGAATTATAGCATAGGCATCAGTATTATCATTTGGGTGTGTTTCATTCAGTTGAAAGCGCTGATTGAGTAGGGCGACATGTTTTCGTCGCCCGTATCGAAATCTAGCGATACTACCCGATCAAGGCGACATGTCTTGGTTTCGACACCTGCACTTGCAGTGCGGCGGCAAGTGCGCAGTGCCTGCATAGGTATACGCCGGAAAATCATCGGCTACTCAACCGGAGAAATGTCTTACTCCAACCCATTTGAAATGCACCCTTATCATTTCGTACGGAAATCCAAAACACTATTGTATTTCATCCTTCACAAGGCTCAAGTAGCATAATGCTTACAAGCGTTCAACGAGGATTTGGTTCGTCAGTCTGTCCACATCTAGGAACGCGTAGTGACCCGGAAACCCACTTCGCTTTTACAACTCCATCGAATTATTGTCATAAGACGGATCCGCCTGAACCGGTAAGCCTATCCCATCAGGACGCTTGCTGTTTAACGAAGCAATATCATAAATGTCCGGTCTACGGTCAAGCCTGGGAAGGATCTTTGCCTCCCGATATAGGCAGAGAACTGGAACAGACTCACATGGGAATGCCTGATCTTCCATGGGTTTGGATTTCATTACTGGGCGGTATAGGGCTTATCCTGGTTGTCGTCTTCCTGGTGTTCAATCCTTTTCGAAAAGCTCCCCCGGATAATGTTGGTAATGCGACGGCTGAAGCAATTATCATGACTTCTACCACTGATTCGCAGCCAGAAGTTACGATAACACCGGCACCCACCCAAATGCCTTCTTTTACGCCCAGCCCCACCCCTATTCTTGTCCCAACGAATACAGCGACGGAGGTTCCAGATGTTTTAGCTACGGCAACCCCCTCTGCAACATCATCTATACCAACCCCTGGCCTAGAATTAATGACCCCCTTTGGCCCCAATGATGAATATGTGCTCCATAGGGTGTCGCCGGGGGAAAGTACCCCAATTCTAGTAGATCGTTATCTGACCTCAGCAGAGGTGATCTGGGCAGCTAATGTCATTGAAGGCAGCATCCGATTGGATCAGATTCTGGTCATTCTCCCCGGCCGGACAGATCCAACTGGTATTGAACTCTTCTATGTGATATTTGTGGAAGATGCTACCCAGGTGGAAGATCTGGCTTTACAAGCAGGCATCCCGCTTGCGGATCTTCTATACTTCAACGATTTGGGGGCTGGAGAGCAGATCCCAGCAGGCAGCTGGTTGATATATCCAGCATCACCCGATTGACGCGCCCTGTCTACAAATTGAAACTCTCATCGTACTGGCCGCAGGTGTGACACGGTGTAACCCGAAAATTCCAGGCTTGATATCTGCATCTGTTCATTCAAGAAAGAAGCGATCCCCACAAGGAGTTGTGTGGATCGCTTTTTCGTTAACGAGAGAAGTACAAATCATCCCCGCTCCACCCTCTCCGCCAGATCATCGAAGGACGGCTCCGTGTAGATCATCACCGTATTCAAGTTCGTATGCCCCAACAATGCCGCCAATCCGCGCAGGTCGTCAGGATTTCCCCGCAGGTAATTGTCGCTAAAAGTGTGCCGCAGGACGTGGGGGCCAAAGTTGTCTATCTTGGCAGCAAAAGCATATTTATTCAGCATTCGCAACACCGCGCTGCGATCCTTCAACGGCCCCTGCTGTCCTATCCATAGATGAGCATTAGGGTCACCAGCATGGGGATGCCCGGCTAGATAAGCCATCAAAGCGGATCGCACCTCGGCTTTCAGGGGGACATTGCGCTGGTTGCTGCGTTTCCCCTTGCGCACCTTAACCCACCCAGAGCGTCCATTGATCTCCACATCCCCCACCTGCAAGGCAAGCAACTCAGCAACCCGCAACCCCGTGCCCACCAACATCTCCACAATAGCAATGTCGCGCAGATTCTCCCTCTGGTGGACAGCCCGTAGGAAGCAGCGTTGATCTTTCTGTGACAAGGCTTTGGGTTTGCGCCGCGGTAAGTCCAGGGTGTGAACGCTGGCCGTGGGATTGGTGCGCGCTATCTCCTGCTCTACTCCCCAATCGAAGAAGCGGGACAGCGCCACCAGGCGTTGGTTGATCGTGGACGGGGCAGCCTTCTCCACGGTTTGCTGGTAGGCCTTCCAATCGCGCACATCACGGGGAATGACAGCGGAGGGATCGAAGTCGCTATTGTAGGTGTCCCGGTTCCAGCGGATGTAATGAGCTAGCCCGCGGCGGTATGCTGCGATAGTGTGGGCGCTTTTCCCCTGCTGGTCAAGATAGTCAAGCCATTGTTTAACGGTTTCAGGAATTTCCATTTTTAGTCCTTAGATTATTATGGTGCATGGTTTTCGGGGCTTAGAGCCTGTTTTTCGGCCTTAGTTGTATCCTAAAAGGGTGTTTAGGGCAACAAAATCTCAGTTAGGTTGCGGTATTATGATGCGGATATTTAGGCAAAAAAAGGGGCTGGTTTGGGTTGTTGGGGGAAGTGTGTCTCCCGGCCTCCGAACGCGTTACGCCTTTATATATCGCCTGCCTGATTTTTCCTGATGCCACTGTTGGTGGAACGTTATTTGTCCCCCAAGCTGCTTACCAAACTGCGATAAACTTGATGCTCGCGGCCGTAGGGATCAGCAGCCAACCGTGCTTCCCATTCGGTCAACTCGCGGAGGAAGGCATAGGCTTGTTGTACACCTTGGACAATCTTATCAGGGGCAACGAACCGGTCAGGGCGTACCAGCCGGCTCAAGTCAGACCAATCGTACTTGCCTTCTGGCAAACCGTCCAAGAAAGCCGCAGGGTCAAAGAGATAGCGCGTCTCCCAACACTTGATGACTGCGATCTGCCGTACCATACTCCGATCGTATGGTTGATGTGCTAATTGGTATAGATCATAAAGGTCACGCACGCGGCTGCGTTGGGCCGCAGCTCGAATCTTTTCACCGATGACTTCGTGCAGATTCAGCGCCGGTACATCGGGGGTATCCACGCCCATCCAGTCGAAATAGCGCTCATGGAGCAACGGGGTCGGGCGGACCGGCAACAGGGGCGGGGCGCGAAAACTGATCTGAACTCCAAAACGACCTGCGGTCATCCAATTATGACCATAAGTGACCTCAGCACCGCAACCACGAGCATCATCGGTTACATAGTAATCGGCGCTGGGAATCGTAAATGTGAGGCCGTAATGGGTTTGGTCGTGCAAGAGACTGACCAGATCGAGCACCAGTGCATCGGGAGTGGTATCGCCTGTGGCAGTAAAATCTAGGTCCAGGCTGAAGCGTCCAGTCTTGCCCAGAAAAAGTTTGCGGATGGCCGTGCCGCCTTTGAATGCCAGGTAGCTGAACAAACCACCATCAGATAGAATACGCAGGACGTAGGCCAGAGTGATCTCTCGCTCTGCGATATCGAGGTCCACACCGGCATCAGAGGCGTACCATTGAACCAATCGTTTCTCGATCATCACATCACCTCTATCTCGGCTAATAACTCCCGGCGTGGGACATTGTCCACGATGTGCCAGGTGGCATCATAGTTGCCACCAGTACCCCATTGACCCGTTCGGCCCAGGTAAGGGGTGCTTTTGCCAATGTTGGCCAAGAGCCGGTCTTGGGCTGTGGTTTCCAGGGGTATATCAAGGAAATCGATCAGATAACCCAAACGCTGGACCAGAGCTTGAGACTCGACACGCAGTGCATAATCAGCCAGCCGTTTCCAATCGAATTGGCCCCGCCTCCGCCAGAGCATCGCGGCGATCTCTGGCACATCGCCAGCGTACTCCGGGCGATCAAGTGCGTCCACGAGTGTCTTTTCTGGTTCGGCCATCATGACTCGACTGCCATAGGCATCAACCTCGACCGCACCAAAGAATTTACGGTCCGGTTGGACAACCAGACGGTAGGATTTGCCGCGCACATTGAGCAACCGTCGGCCCTTACGCGCAGTAGTAGCGATATAGACGGTAGCGGCAGCCTGAGTGGAGAGGCCGTGGAAAAAGGCGGCGGTGGCAAATGAAAAGTAGTACGGCTTCACCAGTGTGCTGCCGATGAACAACGGGTTGGTATCAGGAAAGGCGTGTGTACCGCGTTCCGCGGGGATCAGTTCATAAGTACCGGGAGTGATACGGGCCAACCAACGATGTTGGGCCAAACGGTGGAGAATCTTCCGGGCGTGGTCATTGGAGCAATCCAGGATGGTCATGGTCTCTTCAATGGTGACCACTGGCTGCTTTTCCCACTCTAAGCGTAGGATGAGTTTAGATTCGAGGGGTGAGAGAGAACGGGACATTGGTATCCTGCTGCTACTTGAGTTATTCGCACTTTGTTACCATAACGGTAACATAACGTGACATACCTAAGAGAATTGTACCCAATAAAAGGGAAGTTGACAAGTTAGCAGCCCAGTTAGCGGCCCAGAGATCACAGCAGTACTACGATCATACCGTATTGGCATTTGGACCTGGCAAACAAGAATTCAGAAGTCAACCACTCCTTAACGCAAAAAAAAACTTTGATCTCCCCCCTTCAAACCGGGTCTCAAACATTCGAGACCCGGTTTGGATTCGGCTTGCCCTAAAACAACGTCATCTGATCTTCCGCAGCCACAGGCTTACGCCGTCGCTGCACCCTGATCCTGCCATTGGAGATACCCTGAGATGCCATCCACTCGTCCAGCGTCATCACAGGGACGACCATCGGACTGATCGCCGTGAGCGAACCTATCGGTGAGGCCGTGATGTCGTTTTCCACCGCGAAGATGCTGTCTATCTTCTCGATCCGCTCGCCTTTCAGAACAGAGCGCACCAAGTCAGTGAGGAAGTCGCTCTCATCTTCCTCGGTCAGGGCAGAAGCAACCTCGTCGCCATAGAACAGGGTGGCTGCTTTCATCTTACGGCGGTTGGGCGGGTTTTTCTCCGCTTTGGTGAGTGTATCCGCCAAAGCCAGCAGGGTTTCGCGG
>JBDRGC010000211.1:0-13929 GCA_043818215.1 Chloroflexota bacterium
TCCTGAATAAACCGAGCAAAGAATTTTGTACACGGATTTCGCGGATACCACGGATTTTTTCTTTGTTTTTTCGTTTTATCCGTAAAATCCGTGTAAATCCGTGTACAAAAAATTCATTACCGTTATTAGGGAACAACTCTACTGATTTGGCCTTTTCTCATGATGGGCATACCCTGGTATCGACCTCACTTGACCTGACTGTAAAGATATGGCAAACATCCGATTGGTCCATCTTACAGGAATTCAGAGGATATGTGGCGTACAGTGCTGCGTTTTCTGCGGATGGTGAGACTTTGGCATTAGGTTTCAGCGACACTGTCCGTTTATATCACACTGGTGAAAATGAGCTGCTACAAACCATCCATTCAGAAAACGTGGTCCGAAACCTGGTTTTCTCGTCCGATGGTTTATTGCTCGCATCGAGCGTGGATGTATGGCAACCGTCGAGTGGTTTGCATCTATATTCTCTGGGGGCCTCGACGCACAGAACGGTTTTTTCTCCCGATGGAAAAGCTCTGTTGGTAGGCCGACAATTCTGGCGTCTCACCAACGGCGAAAAAATAATGGCACTTGAAAGCCCTATGGAGGAGACATCCCGCACCGCCTATGCCTGGGACAGTGTGGATTTCTCTCCAGACGGGAGCTTGTTGGCGTGGGGAAATCAGGACGGTCTCTTTATTCTGGGTGTTACAACTCTTTCTCAAGGCGAATCGTCTGATGTAAATACTTACACATTGCATGAAGGTGACAACTATTTTAACCTTGCTGGAAAGTTTCAAGTGAAGTTGTCTGAATTGCTGGCACAGAATGGCCTGGATTGCGCCAACGCCCCATATATCGGACAAACGTTAGTGATCCCCCCAACGGACGTTGCTCCCCTGCTGACCAGCAAGGCTATCACAGCCAGTAATATATCTAAGCTCAAACAATTACGGGCTATGAATATGGCATGTGTGCTTTCTCCGGGGGAACTGTTTTTTGCTCCCGATGGGCAGTTCCTGATCAGCGGATCGGCAATGTGGCAGATATCCAGAAACTCCATTCTGATTCAGGCTGCTGACGAACAAACTGAGGGGCCCCGGTTTGCGGTGTGGAAAAATGGAATCTGTCCTGCGTGAGAGGGCAAAACCGGGGCCTATTTTCGATACGCCCCGCGAAAGGGGCGTTTTTTTTGGCGGGAAACAACAGACCTTTCAAATAGGCCCCGGTAGGTGGATGCCCGAATTTCTCTCTGGGCTAAAATGGAGTTGGGCGACAGCAGACTGGCCCAAAAGGAGAAACTCATGACACCACCAAACGCATTCTTTCACATTTTACCCGAAATCGGTCGGAAAAAGCTGGGTGCGCGTTCTGGATGAAATGGCGAAAAAACCAGACAAATTGCTGTACTTTGTTCGCAGTTGCCCAGTGGCGATGCGCTACCTCGCTTTGCTCAACCCGCTGGCGTGGCGGGATTCCCCGGAGCGGGGTTTGAAAGCCAGAGGACAGCATGATAACACACTACGGTATGCGAGCTTTGTTGCAGCCCAGTAGTTGTGAAGCTGGAGGAGGGGATTGGTTCGACAAGTGGGCTGTGGCGCTTCTTGAGCGAGCATCCGGGGCTGAGTTGACCGTTGGGCTTCGATGTCCGTCAAAGTGGTTTCAAACCCTGGCGAGCCGAGTTTCAAACCCGGCTGCCGCGCAAACGGCATTTCAACCATATCCTACACGAAATGCCCAACGCCGCTTTGCAGATTTTGCTAGATATACTGACAACGGGCATAAACTCTCATTTCAATAGAACGCGGATTGCGCTGATTATGCGGATTTCCGCGGACACCGTGCCGGTACGGCGTAAAATAAGGGGAAATCTGCGCTCATCCGTAATCCGTGTCATCCGTGTTCTATTTTGTGTTTGTTTGAAGAGTTGCTCGATTTGCAAAAATGGGACTTTATGACCGTGTTGAGTATAGAAGCCGTAACACCAGGCATTAAGGGGAGTTGATTTTCTATCAAAAATAGTATACACTAAATCTGTAAATATCTTCTATTTCCTTTTCCTTCCAGATCGTATCTAAAATCTCATGAAAAATAGATATCGCCTCATAATCTTCGCAGCCCTGGTAGGGGCGTTCATCCTCGCATTTTACGTTACAGATTCAGCCTTTTCACTTTTGGGAGATTTGAATTTGGATGATATTGTGGACAAAACGGATTTGGCGCGTCTGGCGGCCGCGTTTGGCAGCGAACTTGGGAATCCTGCTTATGACGCCCTCACCGATTTAGATTTTGACCAGACTGTCGATGTCCATGATTTAGCGTTGATGGGACGGGGCTATCATTCAACCGTGAACTTCTACGCGCCGCGGCCCCTTGGGAACAACACCGGAGATATTCAGTTGGGGGATATTGTCTTCGATGACCAGGATCAAGCCCATATCACCTGGCGGCAGGGGGATGACATTTACTACACCCGAGTTGACCGGTTTGGAAACACTTTGATTGATGATTTGTTACTGGAAGAGGATGCTCACTCGAATATCCCGCGGCTAGATGTCGATTCTCATGGAACTGCCCACCTGGTTTGGGCGCGAGGGAGCGGATCGAAATTGCACTATACCCAGATCGATCCATGGGGGCATATGGCGTTCCCGCCTGTCGAAGTGGATGACGACACAGTTTACTATTTCGATATCGCCACCGATATGTCGGGGCAAGCACATATTGCTTATACGGATGGCATGGCTCCCACAGCTTATCGTTATATGTATGCTGATGGACGTTCCCGAATCCACATTCCCAATATCCATACCGGGGTATATAAATCGGGGTACCCACTGGCAATCGAAAACGATAACGATGGGAATCCCTTGTTTGTCTGGCATGTAGAACCAACCTTAGGGGGTGGAGAAAATTTGGTGCATGCCAGAATCGCATTTACGGGGACGAATGAAATTACCCCTACAATTTTCACCATTTTGCAAGATTCGAATTGGCAAGAGACTCGCTTTGGATTGGAAGCTGATTCGGACGATAACGCCATGGTCGTATGGAAGGATGACGATGGCACTGACCAGTTGTTTTATGAGCAAATCTCCCCAGCAGGTGTCTCCCTGGTGAATGATAAATCCATATGGAATGGTGTCGATACGGGCCAGGCCTCCCCGGCGTTGGATGTGGATATCTGGGGCCAAATGCGAGTGCTTGGCCCCAGCGAAAACGGTACGGGCACGGAATTACTCACCTACGGTCATTTGGATAATCAAGGTGATCCCTTTGGTGATTTCCGTTGGATTCATTATCGACCAGTTCCCCGTGGCGCGCTGGTGACGACCGATTCGGCGCGTGAGACCCACATTCTTTTTGAAAAGGGTGATCAACTCTATCTGATGTCCACCGTTCCAGATCAGGCAGCCCAGGATCAAACCCGCCCCGATTTGGGGTTGGATACCGCCCACACCCGTTACGCGCCTTATCCAGCAGCCAAATGGGGACAATCGGCGGTGGTGACGACCACGATTTTCAACAGCGGTTGGGTATCCGCAACCAACGTTATGGTACGGGCGACTGACCCCATCAGTGGGAATATCGCCATGCAGGAGATTAATATTCCGCAATTGGATCCGCTTTCTGGGGAGGAGATTGTTTTTCAATGGGATTTGCCCCTGGTAGATGATGTCAATTATTTAACCCTTCGAATTGAGGTTGATCCTGACGATGTTTTTACCGAAACCACTAAAGTCAACAATATAATGACATACACCCTGGCAGTGCTGCCACTCCCGAATAAGGGCGCCATCTACCTCCGGTTAGTTGATGAGACGCGCACCCTCTTGGGGGAACGGGATTCAGTTTTGAAAGGTGAATCCGTTACCCTGGTGGCGACTCCTCTCTCAGGGAGTGATGCACCCTTTACCACCACGGTCCCCATTTCATCTTCCCTCAATATTGTCGAAAACCTGCCCATCAGCATGACATATCATTTATCATGGGAAAAGGCAGGATATATGGCAGTTTCAGATACGTTTTCATTAACCCGTAGTGCCGCAGATCCCTACTTGCTCAATTACGCGCCCGATGGCAACACAATTGCGTTGAAAACGAACCGGTGGGGCACGCTCTCAGGAAGGTTTTTCTACACCGATGACGAAAACACGGAGTGGCCTCTCGCCAGCGCGGACGTGCGCATCCACGGCATGGGGATGGAGATCAATATCCAGACCGGTGGGAGCGGTGTGTTCACATATACCCCAGTCATCAGCGGCACCTATAATATGTGGTTCAGTAAAATTGGCTACGCGCGGAAAACCGCGTCAGGAGTTGCCGTGCAAACGGGTGGATTGGCTTACCGCGAGTTCGAAACATCGCCCACTGAGATTGCGTATTTCGTCGGACAGGTGCTAAATCAATATGGTCGGGGGGTCTATTACCCCCAAATCGAAATATTCCGCAAGGATGACGGGGGCTATATCAGCGAGGGGGCTTTCGAAGGGGGGGCGGATGGCTGGTTTGATTATTCTCTTACGATTCCCGAGACTACTGTCAGCTACCGGGTTGTCATCACCCACGACGATTACGATACTTATACAAGCAACGATTTCAGCCTCTCTCAAGGGCTTGAGCAGCGCAAAGATTTCGAGATGAAACTCAATAACTGGTCAGCCGTCAATATGAAAGGTGGCGTGGTAAGCTGGCTCCAATACGAATCTTCTGAGACCATATTGCCTGATCCGCCTGATGATTCTAGCTGGTTGAAGAAGGCTCTCTTTGATGTTTATGTCGATCAATTCTGGCCATCTTACGAGGTTACTGTTTGGTGGGGGAATTACGACTATAGCCTGACCGCTTTGTACAACACAGACAGCGTGAATTACTACATGAATGAAGTCCAGGTGGAGATCACTCCGCGCAGTTGGCAGCAACACGAGGTAGCTGGGGAAGGAGAGGTTGAAATCGATGGGGAACCATTGGCGGTGGAGATTGCTGTTCTGATGGATTCGGGAGAAATGAGCGTGGCCCGCGTCTACCAAGTCGATCTGGTGGATGAGTTAGACGGCGCCGTCATCTACAGTCAACGGTATACCAAGGATGGGAAGAACTGGTGGGATGCTGTCCACGAAGCCACGGCCAAAGATTACAATATGAACGGCACGTCCTTCGATTGGGTGCGGACCGAAGTCTGGGTTTATCTCAAAATTGGGGTGGAAGAGATGGTGGAACCGGGGGTCTATGCCTATGATGACAGCCCAATTTTAGCGGGTTATAACACGCATACCCAGGTGCTGAAATTTGATCTAAATTTGGAAGAGTTGAAACCGGAATACGTCGTTTACGGTTTCCCAAGGTAACTCGGAGCCGGTCATGAAAAAATCCTTTTTGTTTATTTTAGTGCTCCTTTTGGCCCTCTGTTTTTTAGGATGGCGTGTGGTTTCTGCGGCTACTACAATCGGGTTTAACCCAACTGATGTCGAAGTCCAACTGGGACAAGAATTCTATATTGACGTGGTTGTAAATGACATCGGCGGTCTCTATGCCTTGGAATTCGATCTGAAGTACAACCCAACCTATCTAGAACTAACCGAGATAACCGAAGGTGAATTCCTGAGTCAGGGAGAAACCGCGACGTATTGGATTGATCCCAGTTTTCAGGATCAACCTCCCAACCGGTTCGCTGAAAACGTAGGAATTACTCGTTTGGGGGTGGATGAAGGTGTGGATGGCAGCGGCATCCTTGCCAGAGTCCATTTTCGGGCTTTAACGGAGATATCGAATACAAAAGTCTATTTACAGAACGCGAACCTGGTAGACCCCAACACTGAAGATATTACCCGGACGTATACGAATTCAGGTGAGTGCCGGATCGATATCGATATCAACAATGCGGTTTACCAGCCCCCAGGAATCCCAACCCCGGTAGATCCCCACCCAGCCTTTACAACAAACTGTGATACCATTTATGGCTGGTGCTGGCTGCGGGATAGTGGATACGCGGCCTCAGCAACCTGGGCGCTTGCTGATCTGCCGCCTGGTGAGGATATAACCTTGTTATTCAACGCCTTGGTGACCAACCAGGTTAACGGAGGCTCAGGTTACTCCACCCCAGTTGAAATTACTTATGCCAGCCCGGATGGGGGTACGTCCCAATTCGTTGATCTGTATCTGCAAAATCCGCTCACCACCCAAAATCCAGCCGACTCTCATGGATATGGCTATGTCACAACGGCTTACTTGCCTGTACCTGGCGCTTATATTGGAGCCAGTGGTGGGTTGACGGTGACGCTGCAAAGGAAATCGCCTAACCAGGAGCATGTGGCCATAAACCAGGATACGGTCAAGGTTGTGGAATCCGAAGTTTTGAATTTCTTGCTTTCGATGAACCCAATTGATTCAGGGATTATCTGGATGGATGATTCAGGTAGTACGGTTTGGTCGCGCGCTGGTTTCAACCCCCATGCTGACACACTTTTATTGTTCAATGCGCAGATTAACAACCCCGTGACCGCCGTGCAACCCGAGATCCATATTGCTAATAATACTTATGGCACCTGGTATGATCACATTACCCTGTATCCAGCTACTACGGATGGCTCACTGGCATACGGGACCCTGCTTTTGCCGGGGGATAGTTTTGGTAGTGCTGGTTCATTGGGGGTTAGTCTTTCCTGGGGACAAACCAGTCCGCGCCTGGGTGCGTACACGGATACCGTCCGGGCGGTTCAATATGCGGCTGACCAGGGCATTGTCACCGCCAATCAGGAAACTGCCCTGGTGGGGGATACGGTTGTCATTCAAGTTGAGGCCGGAACGGGATCAGGCGTTTCTAATTTTAACCAGCCTCGGAATTCGGTTACGGCTTATCAACCCGATGAATTACGTCTCAGTCTGGCTGAAGTAAGCCCCGCCTATATCCCCGGGTTGATCAATATGGGTCACGATTTCGTCTTTAGTGGTGATTCAGGCAATAGTTTAGACTCACCGGCCAATCTCCTGGTCCGCTATTCGGATTGGGATGTGGTTGGTTTGGATGAAAATCCACTTTCATTCTATTTTGAAGTCAGCCCGGGTGTTTGGACGCAGATACCAACGACGATAGATCCCGGTCAGAATACAGCCCGCGCCAGCATCACGGTGTTTGGGCATTATGCTCTGGCCGCGCCGGGAACCTATGTCTATTTACCCATAATCCTTCGATGATTTGAGGGCTTTCTGGTTTGATACTAATCCCCTAGAAATTCACTGCGATCAAATCTTAACTGGGCCACTTGTTCGGATACTAACCCGATCAGGAAAACAACCACCGAAATCGTCATCAGGATTGCAAATGTCGGCCCATATCGGGTTTCAGTATCCAGTGATTGGATCGAGGGGGGTGAAAGCCGACCGCTGACCGACGACCGCTGTCCGCAATGCCGGGGTTTGCAGCCAGATCGTGTCACCGGAGCCGGCATCCAATACCGTCAGATGCAGCAATCCAATATGGTTACGGCGCATGTGCCGAATTATTGTACGGCCTAAAAAAAGGTGCGGTGTGCAACGTGTACACCGCACCTTTGATTCTTGCAGAACTAATCAAAGACTGCACTGAAAAAACTCTCTTACCGCGGAGAACGCAGAGAACGCAGAGAAAAGCCTAAAACCAAGTTTAAGAATTCATACCAGAATCTGAGCAAAGTTCAGAAACTTCAAATTAATTTTCAAAAATCTCAGCGCTCTCTGCGTACTCTGCGGTGGAATAGCCTTTTTTCAGTAGAGTCATCAAAGACTGCACTGAAAAAACTCTCTTACCGCGGAGAACGCAGAGAAAAACCTAAAACCAGGTTTAGGAATTCATGCCAGAATCTGAGCATAGTTCCGAAATCTTAAACTGATTTTCAATAATCTCAGCGATCTCCGCGTGCTCTGCGGTGAAATAACCTTTTTTCAGTGGACTCAATCATAGTCCTACGGAATTGTCCGGTAGGTTGTATTGACGAACAACCGCTGCCCGGTTTCAGTCATGGCGATGGGGCCGTCACCGAAACCCCACAGCAAGAATACTCTGTCTTCAAGGATCAAGTCGGCGTATAGATTGTTATTATCGTTGTATCCAAAGATCACCACTCCCGTTGGTTGAGAACCCAAGTAGATATCGACGCGTCCGCTGTTCTCTTTATACAACTGCAATGGCACTTTTGGAAGCGAGATCACGTAGGGGGTGTTCCAAATCCGGTCTCCGCTGTTTGCCCAATCAATGGACGTTCCCGAACCATGCGCGCCGTTCCCATGGCCGATATCCAGGTCCAGCTTGCCGAAGAAAGCGTAGCCGCCTTCTCCAAGGCCTAAAATTGGCAGTTCGGTCGAGACGATCACTTCCAGGGCATCGGTGGTGCCCCAGTTCCCCAGGTAGCCGGTGTCTGGGCCGATGATGATCATCTCGTACACCCCAAAGTAGGTTTGGGGCACCGCGTTGAGATGGATCAAATCTACAACCCAGCCGTTTGCTTCGAGTAAGGATTCATACTCAATGGCAATTGCTTTATCGCTATCCCAAACATAGGCCAGGCGCGGCAGCACGTTGAACCCCGCATTGGCATAGCGCATGAAGAAGTCGCCATAGTTGTTGGTGCCTATGGCAACCACCTTGACGGTGTACCCACCGGGAGCGGTTAGGCCGGGTAGGATGTTGGCATAGAGACCATCGTCAGGTTTGCCATCTCCATGATTACCATCATCGTATAGGGTTAGCAAAGTGCTGCCGGTGGCGCTTGCAACTCCAGGCTGACCGGCAATCCCCGGGCCAGCGACTAAGGCGAAAACATCCGCACCCTTGATGGGGGCATAGTCTGTCAGAATGCCATAGATCGGCACCGGAACACCAACCGTGCGCTCCGCGGGATCACCCCCCACCGCAGCAATCAGGGTTGTATCCGTCTTGCCGGAGAGGGTGAGATAGTACTCCAGATCGTTTGTCGGCTTCGGGATGCGCATCAGCAATGCCCACACCCCATCTTTGGGGTTGTTGACGCGCCATTGTTCGTGGGTGTCGCTTACATAGCGCTCGTCTGGCGTTACCGCGCTGCCGCCAGGGTCTTGGAGCGAAACAATCACTAGCGATCCGGCAGGGTTGTTCCAGTTCAGGGAGAACAGGGCCGCCGGCAGACCCGGAGGCACGCAGCTCGAGCGGAAGTACCTGCTCGACATCTTCTACGAAAACCTCGAGCGCTTCTTCAGCGGGAACTTGCCACTGCGGAATCAGATCGACAAGAAGTTGGGGTTCTGAAGCGTGATAAGGTTAGTGTCTTTAGTTTTTCGCCACCAATTTCAATAGGCTCCAAGGGGATTGCCAAATCCCCGCTTTGAAGACCGGATCTGTCGATCCGGCAGGAGCGTAAAAAAGCGGCGAAAATCTCGTGACACTAACTTATAAACAAAACGTGATGCGTGATGGTTCGATCCATCACGCATCACGTTTTTTGTTCGTTGTGTGGCAGTAGAGACGTTGCATGCAACGTCTCTACCTTCTATCACTCAAAGACCGCTGACCACCGCTACATCTTCCCAGCGGTCGGCGGTCAAGCGCATCACTGGTTCTGCAGCACCAGCGGTAGATAGATCATCGCCGGTTGGTAGAGGATTTCGTCGTACACCACCAGCGACTCATTCTCCGCACCGTCCTTGAACTGCGCGTAGACGACACACGACGTGCCTTGCGCGCAATCCGCATCAAGCGCCCACGGTTTCTCGGGCGCATACGGCTCCCACGGCGACCAACCTTCTCCTGTGTCGTTCGTGAACCGCATCTGAGTATCCGCACTCACGAGATTGTCCTTCGTGTATGCGTTGGCGATGGAGGCCGCAGAACCCGGGTAAGGCAGCCCATCGAGAAGCGCATCCGATGCGTTGACGTTGAGGATGACCTCTCGCGAGAAGGTCTGAGGCGCACCCCCGTTGACCTGGATGAACCCGCTCGGCGGATCGGGATCCAGTTTGGGCATCACCATTTGCGGTGACGTGGGTGCGCCTTCACCGTCGGCGTTGCTACCCTGGAGCGTGACCGTGTACGGTTTGCCATTCTCCAGTGGCAGAGTGTAAGCGCCCGTCCGGCCAATGTCGATTGGGCCGCGCCCCCCGTAATCCACCAGCATCACGGTGTAACTGAGCGGACGGCTCCAGCGGATGAGAATCCCGCCATTGAGCGGCCTGAACGAGAAGTTCAGGATCGGCCGCACCTTGTCGTCGGGTGGATAGAGGGGATCGCGTCCTCCGTTGACTTCCGAACCATCCATCTCGCCACCGTCGTCGGTGTCGGGATCGCATGGATTGGTACCGTTCTCCCACTCGCCGACGTTGATAAGGCCATCCTTATCGTAATCCTCCTGGGTGCTGTTATATTCATCAGGGTCCATACACGGATACTCACGCTCCCACCACGACGGGAACGGGTCGTCGTCCTGACTTTCGTCGTCCCCTTGCACGTAGAAGCTCCCGTACCACGCACGCACCAGGTTCTGCGCTGGATTCGTGGGATCCGGGAACGCCGCAACGATAGTGACGTTGTAAGGTCCGCCGACAGTCGTCTTCGGGTAGACGAAGCCGTAGATGCCGTCACCGGCAGCGCCATCACCGTGCTCGCCATCATCGCGCAGCCAGAGGAGGTTCGATCCGCTGCCCGGTTTTTCGACCAGTGCAAGCACGAGCGCGCCGGGCAGTGTGCCCGTCTTTTGCATCAACGCGGCAACGATGGGCACGTGATCCCCCGCCAACCCCTGATTGTCCTCATAGGGGTCCAGGAAGCGACCTTCCAGACGAATCAGCGATTGCACGCTGATGTTCATCAGGAAGTCGGATTCCAGCGCCTGCGTATCCATCGGAACCGGTTCATTCTGACGGCAGACCCAGTAATCGTAGCGCGTCCTGATCTTCCAGAGGCCGGGTGCAGGATTAGGAACCATCACAACGTCAACGTAGTAACTGTTGCGAATGTCCCACGTTGGGGGCGCTGGACGTTTAGCATCAGGCGGGCTGACCGGAATCCAGTCACGATCGCCACCGCCAGGCTGCAGCACCTCCACCAAACGGTGGTAGCCTTCACAGATGCCATCAACGTCGGCGTCCCACTGCCGGCCCGCGGATACCAACCGCAGCATATTGGCTGACGCATCGACGGTCACCTGCTGCTCCGACCATGGATCCGTGTCAGGAATCGCCACGTGCATTCCGGCCCGATGCGGGTCGCGCCTTGCGCTTCGGTTTCGAAGAAGTCGTAGGTATCGGCCAGACCGAGGTTAGCCGGGTAGTGGGTCGAAGCTGGGGCCAACATCCCGGCCATGGTCGCAACGCTGTCCTCCGGCACACCACCTTCGATGAGCGAAGTGGCGATATCGGCGGCGGTCAACGTTTCGGTAGACTGCGCCATACTGTCGCCGGGGCTGGTGGGTACGTAACGATAGATGCCGCCGGTATCAGCCGCGATCTGCGATAGCAGCGCCGACGGCGCATCGCCGGAGAAGCCGATGGTGTTCACCACTACGCCAGAATCGATCATCTCTTGCTGCACACCGGAGGCCGGATCGCCGTAGAGCGGATTGACGTTTTCCTCGCCATCGGAGAGCAGGATGATGTACTTGGGGTTGAGGCTGTAGGGCGAAGCTAGCAGCGCATCCTTGGCCGCCGTTAGCCCTGCGCCTATGGGCGTCCATTCCAGGGCCTTCGTCGCGTTGATCGCCGACTCGATAGCCGGGATTTGGGCAGTGGGATTGGTGATGTCGGTTCGCGCCCAGTGCGTATTGATGTCCAACTCGCAATCTCCGGTACCGGATGGGATACCGCAGTTCACGGGGTTGTTCTTCGCATTGAAGCCCATCACGCCATAGCGGTCGCCATCCTGCGCCAGGTTGGCCCACACGGTGGCGGCTTTCTGTGCGTTCTCCAGCCTAGTGCCCTCACCGACCACATCGATGGTGGACATGGAGCCGGACTCGTCGTGCAGGATGATGATGTCGCTGTTGCCCGGCGCGACGTAGAGCAGCGCGTTGGTCTCGGTGTCGCAGATCGTGCCATCGAGGCAGGCCTTGAAGTCCACGAAGGTCGTTCCGGCGGACTTGGCTGGCGGGAGCAGCGTCGCCCAGTACTCCCCGCCGCCGATCTCCTGCAATGTGCCCGCGACCACGGTGATGGCGTCGCCTTCGGCGTCGAAGCTGAAGGAACTTTCGACGAGGCCACGGACCGGATCGCCGCCGCTGGTCACGCGAATACGCGCCAGGAAGGCGATGGGGCTTGTGGGATCGCCGACGAGGGCGAAGTTGGTCTGCTTGGGTTCGAGGATGTCGATCTGCGGCGTCACGCAGGTGGCGGTCACGTCGTAGTTGTAGTTGTGGTGGAAAGCATTGACCACCGCCGCCACACGGTTGTTCACGCCGTGCGCCGCGAAGGTGCGCACGAAGTCCTCGCCAACCCAGGCCGAACGCACCAGACTAGGCCCGCTCGTGTTGGCCGCCATCAGACTGATGCCCAACTTCGCACCGCTTTGCCCGTCCACGTCCAGCGTGAGGTACGGGCATCCGCTTTGTGGGCGCACCTGGTAGAACTTGCCCGCCCACTTGTCCGGCGTAGATTGGCCGGTCCAGCTTTGGGTTCCGCCGGACATACTTGCGTCGGCGGTGAGGGAGGGGGCTGCCAGGCTGATGCCCACGTCCTCCTCGTAGTAGTGCAACTCAGGCTGCGTCGCCACGTCCGCCCAATCGTTGCCCCAGTTCGCCGCGAAGAAGTTCATAAAGAACTCCTCGTACGAATAGGGCGTGTTGGCCTGGACGATGTCGCGCTCGACGTAGAGGTCGTCCTGGATGCCGCACTCCCGGTAGTGCTCGTACATCCCGTTGGAGCGATACCATGCATCCCCGGGAGAACCATTGGGGCCAAGTCCGCCGGACACCTGCTCGGAGAGGTAGATGACGAAGCGGTTACCGTAGGACCTGTTGTACATCGACGTGGAGGCGTTGTACGAGTTACCGTTGTACCAGCCAGTATTGTCGATAGTGCTCATACCGTAGTCCGCGTAGCCCTCGATGAACTCGGCGTTGCCGGAGTAACCGGATTTCCAGTCATCGTAGCAATCCGTGAAACCATACTGCTCGAAGTGCTGCGTCTCGTGGTACGTCACGCCACGGCCACCGCCGCCGCGCACCATCGGCGCATCAATGCCGATGCGGCACTTGCCCGAGCTGGCCCAGTAGGCGATCCCCGCCCAGCCGTCCCCCTTGCGGATCAAGTAGTCGATGTTGCCGCCGCAGCCCGTGAAGTAGGGCTCCACGCCACCGGAGTCCACAAAGTAGCGTTCCCAGGCCTCCTGTGCCCAGTCGGCCACGTCCTGCGCCTCCGCAAGGGAATTGATCCAGTGATCGTGCGGCGACCCGCTGTGCGTGGATGTCAATGTGTAGTGGATGCTCACGCTGCGGGTGTTACCGCCGATGGTAAACGTCTGGCCATAACACTGGTCGAGAGGTACGCCATCGGCAGTATAGGAGTTGGCGCACGTCGCCGCCAGCGCGTAAGGTTTGTTATCGAAGGGAGAATCCGCGTCCCAGATACCTTCGTCAGGCCATTGTTCGGCGGGTGCGGCGGGTGCGACTGCTCCCAACCAATCAAGCGCACGACTAACACCTTCTTCCGCAGAGAGGATGTCTGCGGGCGCCGGGGGTGTTGCGTTAGCAGAGCTTGTTAGAGTAAGTAGCGTGGTAAGTAGAACGAGCAAGCTGAAAACAATTTTCTTGTTCACGATATTCTCCTTTTTCGCGAGATGTTTCTGTTTTCCGATTATAAATTACTTGTAACTACTTATATCTATTTCAACCTGTCATGGACACTCTCCTTTGAATATGGGGTCTTTGACAAATTCTGTGGGTAAACAGAAGACAGTGGGGTGGGTTTGTAGTTCGGAGCAACCCCCACAAACCCCCACCCACAACCCCACCA
>JBDRGC010000212.1:0-2428 GCA_043818215.1 Chloroflexota bacterium
CAGCCGAAGGCACCAGTTCCAGCAGATCTGGAGTGGCCTCGGCGGCCTCGGCGATGCTATCGTAGGCCAACACAGCCAGGATGGTGTGCGCCGGCTTGCGGACCAGGCGCAGTTTGGCTGTGCGGATGATGCCCAGTGTACCTTCGGAACCGGCGAAGAGGGGGGCTAAGTTAATGATGTTAGGGGTTAGAGAGTTAGGGGTTAGGGAGTTAGGGGTTAGGGAGTTGGGGGTTAGGGAGTTGGGGGTTAGGGAGTTGGGGGTTAGGAGGTCGGGAGGCCAGAGGGGAGGAGTGGATGGGAACCAGGGCAGCAGATAGTTAAGGTTGTAGCCGGAGACGTTCCGCCAGGTGCGGGGCCAGTGGGCGCGAATGGTGTCGGCGTGGTGTGAGCGGATGTGGAGAGCAGTGCGACGGAAGACCGAGGACCGAGGACGGCTCGTGGTGGTTTGCTGTCCGCGGTCGGCTGTCGATCGCCGGTCGTCCGTCATCCCCAAACGTCGCTACACTGCCATCCCCCAGCACGACTTCAACTTCGAGCAGATGATCGGCGGTCATGCCGTAGACGATGGAGTGGGCGCCGGTGGAGTTGTTGGCAATGACACCCCCCACGGTGGCGCGGTCGGCGGAGGCCGGGTCGGGTCCGAATTGGAGACCGTGGGCCGCGGCGGCCCGGTTGAGCGCGCCGAGCACGACGCCCGGCTGGACGGTGATAGTGGAGTTGGGAGCGTCAAAGGCCAGGATGCGGTCGAGGTGGCGTGAGCAATCCAGGATCAATCCGGCGCCGATGGCCTGCCCGGCCAGCCCGGAACCGGCTCCGCGGGCGATGACGGGGAGGTCGTATTTGGCGGCCAACTCCACCGCCGCGTTGAGGTGATCCAGCGTGCGCGGGAAGGCCACACCCAGGGGCTCGATCTGGTAAATGGAGGCATCCGTGCTGTAAAGCGTGCGGGTGGCGGGGTCGGTGCGGGTTTCGAGGCCGGCTTTGGCGAGGTCGGCGATCAGTTCGAGAGGAAGGGGCATGGGGGTGAGTTTCCAGTGTTCAGTGTTCAGTGTTCAGTGATCGGTCGGTGGTCGGCAGTCGGTCGTGATTATACCGCTAAACGTGTAAACACGAATTTGGTCAAATACGAATCTGTCATTGACTTGTCCTAGCGTAAGGGATATAATGTCCGCAACGATTTACGCTTACGCAAGGAGGTGCGATGACAAATAATTCAGATTGGATCACCACCCGAGAAGCCGCCGCCCGCCTGAATGTGACTATGGCACGCGTCCGGCAAATGGTGGCTGAGGAAAAACTGACAGCCCGGAAACTGGGGGGTAAATACCGGGGCCAATGGCTGGTGAAATCCAGCGATCTTACACAACGCTTACAAAAGAAAGGAGCGAACGGAACTATGAAAGTTAAAAATCGAATGACCCACAACCCTATCGTCGCATCGCCGAAGACCACTTACAATGAAGCTTTGCGGTTGATGAAAGAAAACGCTATCAAACACTTGCCTATCGTTGATAAAGGCGACAAACTCGTCGGGATTGTGACTCACAGCGACATGCTGCGCGTCGAACCTTCCCCCGCAACAACCTTGAACGTTTACGAAATCGTTTCTCTGTTGGACAAAATGAGCCTGGATAAGGTGATGCAGCACCCGGTACTGACCGTCGAAGAAAGCTGCGGTATCGCCAATGCAGCCAAGTTCATGTTGGAACATGAAATTGGCTGCTTGCCGGTGATGCGTGATGATAAGGTCATTGGCATTATTACCGACACCGACATTTTCAAGACCTTCATCGAGGTGACTGGCGGCGGGCAGGCAGGTTCACGTATCGAGGTCAAGGTGCCGGATCAAAAGGGCCTGTTAGCGCCTCTAGCCCAGGCATTTAGCAATGCGGGCAGTTATATTGTCTCTGTGGTGATCACTTATGACGAAACGGGCGATTTCGCCTACGTCAACCTGAAAGAGCGCGGCGGCAGCGAAGACGCGATTCGTGATGAGTTAGAGAAATTGGGTGTAGTCGAGATAATCGAATTCCGGCCCGGTGACGAAGATAAGATCATTCGTTATTCGTAATTGACCCCCACCTGACCTCCCCCCAAGTTTTCAGCCTGTCAAGACCCTAAGGGTTTTCACCAGAATCATCGCCAAAATGGGTTTCAATCTACCCAGAAAGACTTGTTTTTACAGCAGCTTTCAGAAACCCTTAGGGTCTTCCTCCGCTTCAGCAATCGCTTTAGCAATTCGCGGCGATAGTATTTGTTCGGCCAACTCGTGCAAGTTTATACTCTACCAGTGTTCAACCGCTTGTTGGTAAGCTGTCAGTGCGTCTTTCCAGTGTTCATCATCAGCGGCGCAATCGCCCAGACGATAATAAGCGCGAGCCTGACTGTAGCAGTCGCCAATGATCTGATAGAGGGTCAGTGCAGCTTC
>JBDRGC010000213.1:0-17663 GCA_043818215.1 Chloroflexota bacterium
CGGCGTCACTGGCGGGCTTATGATCCTGGGCGGAATCATCGGTGCGGTAATCGTCCCTACGCTCTCCGACCACTACCTCAAACGGAAGCCTTTTATCGTTGCAGCCATCGTGGGCGCGACGCTGGGGTTGGTTGGCGTAACCTATGCGGCAGGTTACGGCCTGCTGCTCGTCTCGGCCTTCGTGCTGGGATTCTTCCTGCTCAGTGCCGGGCCTCTTGGCTTCCAATATGGCGCCGAGATCACCTATCCCGCACCGGAGGGGACGTCAAATGGCCTGCTTCTGCTGATGGGACAAATTTCAGGCATCGCTTTCATCCTGGGCATGGACACGTTCAAGTCGCCGGAAACCGGCTCGATGACTCTTCCTCTGGCCATACTTATCGTGCTGATGGTACTCGCCGTGCTTTTAGGCGCATGTCTAAAAGAATCGACCGCCCTGACAGCAGAAAACTGAACTGCATAAAACACAACGTAGTCAAACTACTTTGACAATGTCAAATTAACCGGGCAGTTGGTCCCCCTGTCGCACACTTTGGGTATCCCCCAAGGAAGGGGACTCTACCCCCGGCGAGAGCAGGCGCGGGGCTACGCACGGGATGCTCAACGAAGCACACAAAGCCGACCTGCGTCAGTTAGGCCAGTCCACGGAGGTGGACTTTGTGCATTTTGTTATTGTAACTTTCGCGCAGCATCCCTGCAAGGGGGCATTCGCCGATTCTAGATTCTCTTGGAAATAAACAAGAACCTCCCGTAATTTTACGGGAGGTTTTATGTGGCGGAGAGGGAGGGATTCGAACCCTCGATGCCTTTCGGCATACGCGCTCTCCAGGCGCGCGCACTAGACCGGACTATGCGACCTCTCCAATTGTAGCTGCATCAGCCCCCTTTCAACGGGCGAGATTATACCATAAGATTACCCCCCTATGTCCCCCCATTTTCGCCCTCAAATGCCCAAATAGCCGAAATCTCGGCAGCGAAAATGAGGGGATGCAGGGGGGGTAATTAATCTGGGAACATCTTCTCGATTAGCTCTGGCGCATACTTGGCGATCATCTCGGTCGAGATGGCGTTCTCGCGGCAGATGGCCTCGTACAGCTCGGCGCTGGGGCGTTTGCGGCGGGCTTGAGTCTCCACATCCAGCTCCCACAGCCCAAAGCGTTGAGTCCAGCCCCGCTCCCACTCGAAATTGTCCACTAACGACCAGTGGAAATATCCTTTGATAGGCCAGGTGTAATTCACGCCGCGCCACAATTGGTGGATATGTTGGGCCAGGTAGCGCGGACGAAAGCTGTCGTCGGGGTCTTCCACACCATTTTCGGTCACGATGATGGGCAGATCGAATTGCAGGCTCCACTTTAGTGCCCGGAAGAATCCCTCGGGTTCGTTGGCAATGAATCCTGTGGGACTCAGTTCCGCCTCGGGGGCGTAGAATCGTCTGCTAAAAAGATCTTTGGGGGCCAAAGGCTTGAAAGCCACGCATTCTTGAGTGTAATAATTGAGGCCGAAGAAATCTTGAGTATCCCTGGCCTCCGGGATGTGCTTGCGGCCCGTCAAGAAGCGCAGTGTCCCCGTTTTCAGGGCTTGGGGGATGGTCTCGTTGAAGGCGCGTGACGTCATGTTGGCCGCCCAGCGGTCGAGCGGAGAATGGGGTTTTGCAGGCTGGAATCCCCGGTACTGGTGAGCCAGTCCCACCCGCGCCTGGGGCTGCAAATCGTGAATGGCGTGATAAGCGGCGGCGTGCGCTCGAACCAGGTTGGTCATCACCTGAAAAGCGGCCCGCAAATCATGCTTGCCGGGCGGAAAATCTCCCAACACATAGCCGCTGGCGGCCAATACATTTGGCTCGTTGATGGTACACCACATGGTGACGTATTCCTGCAGGGCCTCCACGACTTTGCGCACATATTTCTCGAAGTGCTCGATCACGGCTTCATCTTCCCAGCCTCCCAGCTCTGCCAGCCAGAGGGGGTCGGTGAAATGGTGCAACGTGATCATGGGCGTCAGGCCGCGTTCGTTCAAGCCGCGCACCATCTGGCGGTAATGATCCAGAGCATCCTCGTCCCAGCGGTCGGGGGCGGGCTGTACCCGGCTCCACTCGATGGATAAGCGATGCGCGTTTTGACCGCTCTCTGCGGCGCGGTCGAAATCCTCCCGCCAGCGACCACCCCACCAATCGCAGGCCAGCCCGCATTCTTGTCCCGCGGCAATATGCCCGTTTTGCTCCCAGGCATACCAATTGTTATTGGTGTTATTACCCTCGACTTGGTGAGACGAAGTCGCTGTGCCCCATAAAAACCCGCGCGGAAAATTGAATGTCGCTTGTGCCATACTTGTAGTCCTTTAGTCATGTAGTCTCGTAGTCATGTAGTCTTGTAGTCCAGTAGTCGGGCGAGCAGATATTCGTTTATAAACCTGCCACTTGCCACTTGCCACTTGCAAACTCGCCACTCGCCAGCAATTTTAGCCCTCCCCTCGTTTTTTGGCAATTGGACGCGCATCTGATGTTTTATGGTATCCTTTACGTACAAGCGTCTTTGTGCCTTTGTGCCTTTGTGTTAAATCTTTTACCCCCGAATTCATTCGGGGCAAGGAGTAGTACATGATGAGTGAAGCCTTTATCGTCTCCGCAGTTCGAACCCCAGTTGGTATGGGCAGGCCCAATGGAGCGCTGGCTCCCCTGGTTCCTGTGGATTTAACTGCCCTGATAATGCAGGAGGCCCTCCGTCGGGCAGATGTGGATGCCTCGCAGATCGAAGATGCAATTTGGGGATGTGTCACCCCCCTGGGGGATCAGGGCGCCAATTTGGGGCGGCTGTCTGTCCTCAAAGCGGGATTCCCCCCCAAGGTCCCCGCGGTCACCATCAACCGGATGTGTGGTTCCGGCCAGCAGGCGGTCAACTTTGCAGCCCAGGTGATTCTCGCCGGCGATATGGATTTGATCCTCGCCGGGGGCACGGAAATGATGTCTCACCAACCCCTGGGAGCCGATTGGCCGGAAAGCTGGCCCGAAGGCTTCCCTTACGAGATGGTTCACCAGGGCATCAGCGCCGAATTGATGGCCGAAAAATGGGACTTGAGCCGGGATGAGCTTGACGACTTCGCTTACCAGAGCCACGCCCGGGCCATGCACGCCATCCAACACGGTCATTTCGAGAGCCAGATTCTGCCCATCGAGCGCCCGGATGGGGAAGTTGTCACAACTGACGAGGGTGTGCGTATGCCACCCAATCGGGAGAAAATGAGTACCCTCCGCCCGGTATTCAAGCCCGATGGGGTGGTAACCGCCGGCAATTCCAGTCAGCTCAGTGACGGGGTTGCGGCGTTGGTACTGGCTTCCAGCCGGGCGGTGGAACGCTTTGGCCTGAAACCGCTGGTGCGCGTAGTTGCCCGGGCAGTGGTTGGCTCAGATCCAACCTTGATGTTGGATGCGCCTATTCCGGCCACGCGGCAAGTATTACAGCGCGCCGGCCTGACTTTGGACGATATGGATGTGATCGAGATCAACGAGGCCTTTGCCTCGGTTGTGCTGGCCTGGAAGAGTACACTGCATCCCGACATGGAGAGGGTCAACCCCAATGGCGGAGCGATAGCGCTGGGTCATCCCCTGGGCGCGACTGGCGCTGTATTGATGACCAAGCTCATCCACGAACTCCTGCGCACCGGAGGCCGGTACGGTTTGCAGACCATGTGCATCGGTCACGGCATGGCGACAGCCACCGTGTTGGAGCGTGTTTAGTCAGGTAACACTCACTTGCGCCTTTGTTCCTTTGCGTCTTCGCGAAGCACAGCTCGCCCAACTTGACTGGATACCCTCACCCCAGCCCTCTCCCTGTGGGAGAGGGCTGGGGTGAGGGCCGGAGTGGTAGTCGCCGGATAGCAACTCTTTACTCATGAACCACATTATCTACATTGCCCTGGGAACCAACCTGGGAGACCGCCCAGCTAACCTCCTGGCTGCGGTTGCGGCTTTGCCTCCCGATGTATGTGTGACCGCTGAATCCCCTGTCTATCAGACTGCCCCGTGGGGCTACACCGATCAGCCAGATTTTCTCAATCAGGTGGTGCGGGGCGAGACGGTTTTACCTCCCAACAAGTTATTGGCGTATCTCAAAGAGATAGAAACCAATGTGGGACGCACTCCGACATTCCGCTACGGCCCGCGGGTTGTGGATTTAGACATCTTGTTTTACGATAACTTGACGCTGGAGCAGCCCGACCTGACCATCCCCCACCCCCGTTTACACGAGCGCGCCTTTGTACTAATCCCACTCGCCGATTTAGCTCCCAGCCTGCGCCACCCCATTTCTAAGGCCACGATAAGCGAATTATTGGCAAATGTTGATACGGTAGAAATCGAAAGATTCTCCGGTTGAGTAGGTACCAGGGATCAGGAAACAGTCCCTTCCTCTAGCCGACTGATCTACTGATCTACTGGTCTACTGATTTACTGATCTACTGATCTACTGGTTTCCCAATCTCCAATCTCCAATCTCCAATCCCCAATCTCCAATCTCCAATCCCCCCTATGCTAATCCTCACCGCCATTCTCATCCTCTTCGTTTTACCGCTGCTGATCCTGAGCCTCAACCGGCTGCATCCCAGGCCGGGTTATCAGTGGCTTTTGGCTTTGGGAGGCGCGCTGGCGGCGTGGGTATTGGTGCTGTTTTCGCGCCTGCAACTACCTCGCATCATCCCCCTGATCGAATGGAAACCTGAGACGCTGTTTTCGACCTCGCCGGCGTTATTGCTGGACGAGTATTCCTGGCCCTACGCGGTTGCAGTGGTTACGATCCCTGTGGCGATATTCTTGACCAATATTGCCCGCGGGCGCGAGATCAAACCCGGGGCCTGGGCTGCCAGTCTCGCTATGGCTGGATCGGGGTTACTGGCTGTATTGGCCGCCAATCCTCTGACATTGCTGTTAGCCTGGGCAATTATCGATCTGGCTGAAACCGTCACTCTCCTCCGTCAGGTGACCGGGAGCGATCAGCGCGAGCAGGTGGTTATGGCGACTTCCGTTCGCGTTGCTGGGATGCTGATGCTGCTTGTGGCAATGACAAAAGCACAAATATTGGGTATGACTTTGACATTCAGCGATATTCCGCCTGAGGTTAGCGGCTATCTATTGCTCGCTGCAGGGTTGCGATTGGGAGTGCTGCCGCCGCACAAGCCATTCCTGGAAGAACAGCCTCTCCGCCGCGGATTGGGCACAATGGCGCGCCTGATGCCGGCAGCCGCCACTTTGGTTTTGTTGACCCGCGTTGCTACGGTTGGCGCTCCGCAAAACTGGGAACCTTATTTGCTCGCCGGGGCCGCGTTGGCAGCCCTGTACAGCAGCATGGCCTGGGTCATAGCAAAGGATGAATTGGACGGCAGACCGTTCTGGATTTTGGGCGTAGCAGCTTTGTCGTTTGCGGCGGCTGTGCGCGTCCAACCCGCAGCCAGTACAGCCTGGGGGCTAAGTCTCCTATTCTCCGGCAGTTTGCTTTTCCTCTTTTCAACTCGCAACCGGCCTCTGTTGGCATTGCCCATTTTAGGGCTGCTGGGATTCTTAGCGCTACCCTTCTCGCCAACCTGGAGCGGATTAGTGTTGCACAGTGGATTGGGCGTATTTTTCCGCCTTATTTTTATACTGGCTCATGCTTTGCTCATTCTGGGATACATCCGCCATGCGATCCAAGTTGATAGCGACCAAGATGCTGTCGAGCGGTGGGTGTGGGTGATCTACCCGGTGGGATTGGCGATTCTGCCGTTAACTCATTTCGGGGTGGTGTGGCTTTCCGGGGGGATGACGCGGCCTGAGGCGGCGATCACGTCCATCGCGTGGTGGGGGGGCGCGGTGACCCTCGGGCTGGCTGCCGCCCTGATGGCTTTGTTCCGCCGCAACCTGGTTCCGTCTGACAGGGTGGCGAGTGTTTTGCGGGATGTGTTTTCCCTCACCTGGTTTTACCGTTCATTTTGGTGGCTCTATCGATCCCTCAGCACGGTGATTGCCAATATCGCTCTGATTTTAGAGGGCGAAGGCGGGATCCTGTGGGCTGTGTTGATCTTGAGCCTGCTGGTCACCCTTATCATTCAACAAGGCGGGGGAGGTTAGTGTGAGTTTCGAGACCATTGCATTGCCAGCCGTCATTTTGGTGGCGATCACAGCGGTAATTTTGCTGGCTGGCCGGGATTGGCGGCTAGCTGTCAGCGCGCTGGGCGCACAATATGTCGGCGTGTTTATTTTGGTGGCATTGACCTGGCCTCTGGAAATGGCGGTGACCAAACTGGTTGCCGGGTGGATCGCCGCGGCCGTCCTGGGCATGGAATTGGTGAGCAGGCCGGAAAACTCACTGGGGGATGAACGCTTTGGGCGGAGCGGGAGCTTGTTCCGCATCTTCGCAGCCGGCCTGGTTGGATTGGCGGTTTTATCCTTTGCCCCTGATATGGCGAAATGGATGCTGACCGCCAGCTACGAGCAAATATTGGGTGGCTTGCTTCTGATAGGCATGGGGATGCTGCACCTCGGCATGACCGCGCATCCGTTGCGGACAATATTGGGTTTATTGACGGTTTTTTCGGGCTTCGAGATTTTATACGCCACTGTGGAGACTTCCGCGCTGTTGGCCGGCTTTCTAGCTGCCATCAATTTGGGAATCGCGTTGATTGGGGCTTATCTATTGGCTGCTCCCATCCTGGAGGTGGAAGAGTGAGTTCTCCCCTGGTGTGGATATTTATCCCATTGATAGTGGCGATTATCTTATTTGCCTTGCAACGTTGGCAATCGTGGGTCGGCCTCGCCGGGACGCTGGCCGCGTTGGGTTTGGCGGGCCTGGCCTGGTGGCTCCCCTTCGAAGAAATCATCACGCTTGGCTCGTGGTCTTTCAAGATTGCAGAACACTTCATAGTATCAGGACTTCGATTTACACTCCCCAACGCCGTTCGACCCATGCTGGTGCTGGTTTACGGGGCAACCGCCTTCTTCTTAGGAGGAACTTTGGCGGTGCGGGTCCACCGCTGGTTTGTGCCCCTGGGCTTGATTGTGGTGGCAGTGTTGATTGCTGCCCTGGCAGTAGAACCAATTTTATACACTGCCCTGTTGATCGAGATTGCTGTTTTGGTGAGCGTTTTTATTCTGTCGCCACCGGGCCGGCCTGTTGGCAGGGGGGTATTACGGTTCCTTGTATTCCAAACCCTGGGAATGTTATTTATTTTGCTGGCTGGCTGGCTGCTGACAGAGCTGGAAGCCACCCCCGAAGATTCCGAAGCCATGCTGCGGGCGGCATTAATGCTAGGGCTGGGTTTTGTCTTTCTTTTGGCCATATTCCCTTTGTATACCTGGATACCTATGCTGACCGAAGAAACCCACCCCTATCCTGCTGCCTTCGTATTCTCGACAATCCTGGGCGTGGCGATTTTATTGGTCTTGCGATTCATCCAACTTTACCCCTGGCTTCACGAATCGCTGAATATTTATGCGACTCTGCGTGTGGTGGGTGTTCTGATGGTGGCAACCGGAGGCGCGTGGGCGGCTTTTCAACGCCACTTGGGGCGGATGCTGGGGTATGCAGTCATTATCGGGATCGGACATTCCCTGCTGGCTATCAGCCTTCAAGATGGAGTGGCCTTATATTTCGTCATGTTGCTGCCGCGTATCCTGGCCTTAGGAGTTTGGTCACTGGCGCTGGCAGTGATCCGTTCTCATTCCAATGATCTACGTTTTGGCGCGGTGCAAGGCATGGCGCGTCGATTTCCCATAGCGGGAGCAGGTCTAATTTTGGCGCAATTTTCTCTAGCCGGATTTCCTTTATTAGCCGGCTTTCCACTCTCTTTGACGCTTTGGGAGCAGTTGGCCGTGAATTCGCTGCCAATAGCTTTATGGACGCTTCTCGGCAGTGTGGGCCTGGCGGCAGGCGGGCTGCGTTCTCTAGCCGTGCTTGTCATGGGGCCGGATGACCTCCCCTGGCAGGGCAAGACAGGCCTTCTAGCTCAAATACTCATCCTGGCCGGGATAGTTGTCCTGTTTTTGCTGGGCTTAGTTCCTCAGTGGTTTTTTCCTTTGTTGTCAGACCTCCCGGTTAGATTTGGAATCCTGCCCCCGTGATGATGAGCCGTTTCGTGCTATAATTTCCCTGATTTTGGAGTATCATCTGCCCCCCGGCCCCCAATCCCTTCGACACACTCAGGACAAGTCTGGGGGAGCCATCCCCATAGGCGTCAACCTAAGGCCATCGGTCGCCGGTTGAGTACCCTGAACGAAGTAGAATGTTTTAGTCAAGGTTTAGTGTCTGTCGGATCATCGCGCAGCATCCCCTTGTGGGACGGATCCGACAGGAGCAAACAAGATTTTCTGACATGCTCCAGGCGGATTCGTCCCGCAAGGGGATGCTGCGCTATAATCCGCCGATAGCTAAGGAACGGGAATTACCGCTTAGGCGGCACCCTGTAAATAACTTGCGCGTTTGTATCCTAACGCGAGCGCTGGTTGAGTAGCGCAGGCACACGTTTTTAGTGCCGGAGCGTATCGAAACCCAGCGGATTAAGGCAAATTACCTCATTTTCATGCCCCGCTTGGTTTCGACACTTGCACCGTAACGCAAGTGCAGGTGTACGGCTCTCCGTCCCTCCGAGCCTACTCAACCGGCGCTACACTCAAATTTGGAAATGGGTAAGTTATTTACTTCTCATTCCTAAACTTAATGACATTGGATGCCCAATTTTTTCAGAGCTTACTCAACCAGCGATTTCAACCGCCCACATCATTAGCTTGACGCGTATGGAGCTATCCCCCCCAGAATTGGGGGCCGGGGGGCATACCCTGGGTGCTTCCTAAAAATACTATAGTGCCCTATGGGTATCGAGACGACACATCTTGGGGATCTAAAACATATGAAACCACGAGTACCTAGACATTGTCAAAATGCCAGGAGTTGAACCGATGGAACTAGAACAACTTGCAAAACGCATCGAATGGTTGGATGGCGAACGACGCAAAGACAAAAATGCAGTTGCACACTTCGCAGAACGCATACTTTCTTTAGAAAGGAAGCTATCGGCTGCAGACAAGCAGAACATAGATTTAAGCGAGAAAATTACCGATCTGAAAACCAGTGTGGGACGCATGGATCAATTCGATGAGGCCTTGGTACAGCAACGGGCAGAATTTCACCGCCAAATCAAAGACCAAGAAAAGCAAATCGTGCAACGCGATGACGAGATTGCAAAAGTGCTCCGAGCCGAAATACGCACTTTTGATTCCGTATTTGCCGACATTCGCAAGGAATTAGAGCCTATTAGCGGTCTTAAAAGAGATATGCAGGCGCGGTTATTAGAAGAAAACCGTCTCGGACGTGTGATTGGCGAACTCAGCAAAAATCTGGATGACATCCAAATCAGCGAAGAAGAACAAAATCGAGTTTATCGTTTGATCGAGGATAGCCGCCGCCAGGATACCAGACGGCTGACCGAGTTGCAGGGCGAAGTTGCCGCTTTGCGCAAACGATCCGATGACTATCGCGGGCGCATAGACATTAGCGATATCGCTGTCCGCAAACTGCAAACACGTTTGAACGAACTGCTAACCGCAGAGCGTGAGCGCAGTGACACGCAAGCCGTATTTATGGAGAAGCAATCTCTGGCCGCGGTCGAACGTGAAGCTATCTGGAAGGAATGGCAGACTCGTTTCGAGACCATCGAAAAACAATCCGTTGACGTGGAAAGCCAACTGCAATCTTTGGATACCACTTACCGCGCCATCAAGCGTACCCAAGATGCAGTTGACGATCTTATGCAACGCGTCGAACGCCGGATCAATGAAATTGCCGAAATTCAGCGGCTGGCTGAAGAACGTTTTCGTCAGGAGTGGAGCACTTTCAAAGCCGACGATCAGAAGCGTTGGACGAACTATACATTATCGCAAGATGAACAGCGGGGCGATATCGGACGCCGCTTCGACCGCATCGCCGAGCGGATCACTTATGTCGAAGACGGTTTGCAAGAGGCTCAAGATTTGCTTAACCACGTCAACGAACTCAACGCCAACCACCTGCAAACAGTATTGACCTCTTTCCACGAATGGGTCACTAGCTACGAGAGAACTCGAAGCGCAGCACGCTAGACGTGAAGAGTGATGCGTGATGCGTGAGAAAATCACGTTTCACGTTTCAGGTTTCACGCTTCACGCCCCACCCTCCACCCTCCACCCTCCACGTTTCACGTCTCACGGAAAAATCATGCACGTCATTGGAACCGCCGGGCACGTCGACCACGGCAAATCAACCTTGATAGAAGCCCTGACAGGCACGCACCCCGACCGCCTGCGCGAAGAGCGCGAGCGCGAGATGACCATCGTTTTGGGCTTTGCCTGGCTCACCTTGCCAAACGGCGAAGAAGTGGGCATTATCGACGTGCCGGGGCACCGCGACTTTATCGAAAACATGCTCTCAGGCATTGGCGCCATCGACGCGGCCTTGTTCGTCGTTGCCGCCGATGAAGGCGTCATGCCCCAAACCCGGGAACACCTCGCTATTTTGGATATTCTGCAAATCCAGGGCGGCGTGATCGCGCTGACCAAGACCGATCTGGTGGACGACCCCGAGTGGCTGGACATGGTGGAAGCGGACTTGTGGGATACCCTGTCTGGAACCGTGCTTGATTCTGCGCCCCTGGTGCGAGTCTCCGCCCGAACGGGGGACGGCATCCCCGAGCTGCTCCGGCTGCTGGGTGACACCCTGGCCGATAGGCCTCCGCGTCCCGACTTGGGCCGTCCCCGCCTCCCGGCAGACCGCGTTTTCACCATGTCTGGCTTCGGGACAGTAGTCACTGGCACCCTCACTGACGGTCATATCGAGGTGGGCGACGAGGTACTCATCCTCCCCCGGGGTCTGCGCGGGCGTATCCGAGGGCTGCAAACCCACAAACGCGAAGAGCAGATCGCGGTTCCGGGCAGCCGTACCGCCATCAATATCTCGGGGATTGATGTTGCTCAAATCCAGCGTGGTGACGTGGTTGCCCGACCGGGAGATTACAAACCCACCCGCCGCCTGGATTTACACTTTCGACTGTTGCCGGATGTGAGCCAGCCCGTGAAGCATGATATGGAAGTCAAACTTTTTATTGGCGCTTCCGAAGTCATCTCCCGTCTGCGCTTGCTGGGCACTGACGCGCTCGAACCGGGCGAAAGCGGCTGGCTGCAATTGGAATTGACCCGCTCCGTTGTGGCCGTCCGCGGTGACCGGTACATCTCGCGCCGCCCCTCCCCTGGCGAAACACTGGGCGGCGGCGTGGTTGTAGACCCGCAGCCCAAGGGCCGCCACAAGCGCTTCGATCAGAGCGTGCTAGATAGTTTGGAAGCTCTGGTGGGCGGCTCTCCTGCCGACGTGCTGTTGCAGGCCATGCTGGCGATGGGAATTGCCCCTATTCGAGATGTGGTCGCCCGCTCCAGCTTAGGGGCGGAGGCCGCACAGGCGTTGGATGAATTGCTGCAAGGCGGGCAGGCATTGGCTTTGGGGGATGATAGTGCTGGTAGAAAACCGGATACGCTTATCACCAGCAGTGCGTATTGGGCACAATTCGCAGACCGCACCGCTCACGAAATCAATGCCTACCACCAGATATATCCTTTGCGAAAAGGCATCCCGCGGGAAGAGCTAAAAAGCCGGCTGAAGGTCTCGGCCCGTATTTTCGGCGCTGCTTTGAGCAAATTGGTTGTGGATGGGGTATTCGCAGAAGCGTCCATGCGCCAGAATCTACCCGGCGCCAGCGCGGTGCCCCTCGTGTTTCAACCGGAGCACGAGATCAGCTTTAGTCCCGCTCAACAGAAAGCCGCAGATCGTTTGCTGACCAAGTTTGCCGCCAGCCCCTATGCGCCGCCCACAATCAAAGACTGCGTGACCGAGGCCGGTGATGATGTTTACAATGCCTTGCTGGATTTAGAACGCCTGGTACCGGTCTCCAGCGAAGTAGCTTTCCGGCGGGAAGATTATGAGAGCATGGTAGCTCAAGTGCGCGGTATTTTGGAACGCGACGCCACCATCAGTGTTTCTCAGATGCGCGACCATTTCAAGACCAGCCGCCGCTACGTGCTGGCTTTCCTCGAACATTTGGATGCCATTGGTGTCACCGTCCGTGCGGGGGATGTGCGTAAGTTGAAGGCTTGAGCGAGTGGCGGGAGGCGGGAGGCAGGAGGCAGGAGGCGGGAGGCAGGAGGCGGGAGGTAGGAGGCAGGAGGCAGGAGGTAGGAGACAGGAGGCAGGAGGCAGGAATCGGCGGTCAGCGAGTCGGGGAATGGCGGCACGCATCACGTTTCATCCGCCACTCGCCACTCGCCATCCGCCATCCGCCATCCGCCATTCGCCATCCGCCACTCGCCACCCGCCACTCGCCACTCGCCACTCGCCACTCGCCACTCGCCACTCGCCATCCGCCATCCGCCATTCGCCATCCGCCACTCGCCACCCGCCGTTCGCCATCCGCCATTCGCCATCCGCCACTCGCCACCCGCCACTCGCCACCCGCCACTCGCCATCCGCCACTCGCCATCCGCCACTCGCCATCCGCCATCCGCCACTCGCCATTCGCCATCCGCCATCCGCCACTCGCCACTCGCCATCCGCCACTCGCCATCCGCCATCCGCCATCCGCCGTTCGCCACTCGCCACTCGCCACCCGCCACCCTCCACGCTTCACGAGCTCCTGGCCTGCCAATTCAGCCAGCCGACAATGCCAAAAACCAGGATCAGAATTATCCCCATGACAAGCAGGCTACTGGCGGAAGTGGTCTGGGCATTAGTGTGCGCGGACTTGGCGGCCTTCGTTGCTTCGAAATTGTCGTCCTCCTGGCTGCAATCTCCGGGAGCGAAATTTGGGTTAAGTTTGTATGAAATTGTGAAAGTGATTTCGTACAGATCACCATCGTAAACCAGCAACAGTTCTGAGCGCTGCCCCGCGGGCATTTCGACAAAACCCAGGCGGGTGAAATCCAATACGTTGCGGTCTTCCAGCCTGGGGTCTAAAGTTGGAAGGTCTTTGATATAGAGGGTCAGGCTGGCGTACTGACCGGCTGTCAAAATGTATGCGGCCAGCCCTGGCACTTGGTCGGATAGCAGGTATTCTTCGGCGGCAGATTCTTCAGCGAGCATCCCTTCCCAGGCAAAGATAGGTTCCTCTGTAGCGATGATATGTTGCCGGGCCGCGCGGGGAAGAATGTAGAGCGGGGTGGCAGAATTATTCTCTATGCTAAGGTATCCGCGGACTGTGCTCTCCGGGCTGACCGCAACAGTGATGGCCTCGGGCCACTCCCCCGACTCAATGGCAAACGTTTCCACAAACCAATAATCAGGCCAGGGTTCGCAGGCCTCCGTCGGGCGGGTCGTTGTGAGCATCAGTGTCAATAGCAACATAAAGGACAATACCCCTGGCCATAGATGCCGGATTTGCAACATGCCTCGCTCCTTCGAAACTGGGTGAAAATAGAGGGCAGAGGGCAGAGGGCTATTTTCATTCCTGGTGGTGCCCTCTGTGCCTATAATAGTGCCCCCGGCAACATGCCGCCCGATGACATCCCGGCAAAATTATTCTCCACCGCCACCCCCGGCAACATACCGCCCGATGATATCCTGGCAAAATTATTCTCCACCGCCACCCCCGGCAACATACCGCCCGATGACATCCCGGCAAAATTATTCTCCACCACCACCCCCGGCAAAATGCCGCCCGATGACGCCCCCGGCAAAACTATTCTCCACCACTCCCGGCAAGACGCTGTAGATAGACCTCCCAATGGCTGCATCGAATTCTTGCTGAATGGCAATGAAAGCCCGCCATTTCTCCAGCGTGTAATCATTGAACCCGTAGCGCATGACAACATCCACGAAGCGTTTTTCCATCAAACATGTCCCGGATGGCAGAGCCAGCGTGTCGCAAAGCTGGATCAATCGGTCGTAGGGTGTGAATTCGACCTCTGCCAGATACCTGCGAACGAAATCTAGATCGGCCTCAGAGCAGTGGCCCCACCCACCCGCGAAGGCTTCGATTTTGGGGATGGGGAATGAATGCGTCATGCAGATGCGGGCCGCGTCCGGGTAACCCTCACCGAGCATGAAGTTGTAACCGTCGAGAGCGTGGCGCATATCGGTGATGCCCTCCCGCCGGCCGATATCGTGCAGCAGCCCCAGGATATAAGCTGTCCCGGGGTCGAGTTCGGGGTGGCACTGCGCAATAGCCGCGGCTGCAATGGCCGCGTGCCGGGAGTGATCCGTCCACGGGCCGGGGTTCAGCGTTTCCGCTTCGGCGAGGTAAGCTTCGGCTTGCTGGAGAGTGGGGATATTCATATAGAGGGCAGAGGGTAGAGGGTAGAGGGCAGAGGGTAGAGGGTAGAGGGCAGAGGGCAGAGGGCAGAGGGCAGAGGGCAGAGGGCGGTCGGTGGTCAGCGGTCAGTCAATGCCATCAAGTTAAGCCATCGGCGGATTACGAATCCGCCTGGAGCATGTCAGAAATCCCTGTTTTGCTCCTGTCGGATCCGTGATCCGACAGTCACCAACCCTTAACTTAATGACATTGAGTGGTCAGCAGTCGGTGGTCGGCGGTCGGGCTATCACAATTTCAACAGCAACCTCACTTCCGGCCAAATAAAAGGCAGCGTCAGCAATCCGCCCAATGCCAGCACACCCATACCCGCCAGCGTGCTCATAATTTGGGACATCGAATCCAGCGGCAGAACCCGCAGCAATCCGGTCACCAACGCTGTGCTGGCCCCGGCTGCCAGGGCCGTACGCCACAATGTACTGCCCATCCGCAGCAATCCGGGGAGGGCTTGGTTGAGCAGCCACAGCATCAGCAGCGCTTCCAAAGTGAAGGCCGTTGAGTTTGCCAACGCAATGCCCGCGGCCCCGAAGTGTGACGATAGCGGAATCGCCAGCGTGATAAAGGCCGCCACGGTCAGCATGATGGTAAAGAGAGGCGTGCGGGCATTTTGTTGGGCGTAGAAAGCACGCGCCGTCACCTCAGTCAATGAGTACCCCATCAGGCCGAGTATATAAGCCCGCGAGACCCAGATGACCATATCTGTGCCGATAGCATCGAAGCCTAGAATCCCTATCAATGGGCGGATGCCGGCGATGAGCAAGGCCGCGGCGGGCAGAGTCAGCGCCAGGATCGCCCGGATGGAATGATTCAGTGTCCGTTGAAAGGCCTCGCTTTCAGCGCGGGTGATCTGCTCAGAGAGGGTTGGTAGGAGAGCCGTGCCGATGGCCGTGCCGATCAGGGATTCGGGCACTTGCATGAACAGCCACCCATAAACTAGCGCAGTCACCGAACCGGCGATCAGGCGGGAGGCCAGATTGTCTTGAGCCAGGAAGATCAGGTGGATGCCGAACATTGTCAGGACGCGCGGCCCTAAAACGAGTAACACCTGCCGCACCCCCGGGTGATTCAGTTCTATTTTGGGCGTCCACCGGAATCCGAAGCGCAGGAGTCCCGGTATCTGGACTCCGAGGAATAGCACTGCTCCCAGGATGACGCCGTACACCAAACCGCGAATCCCTAACCCCAAAGCCGGGAGGGTGACCGCCCCCAAACGAATTCCCTGCTCCGGCACCAGAATCAGAATCCCGACCAGCGCCCCGATATCATACATGCTGGGGGCGATAGCGGGCAGCAAGAAATGCTGGTTGGCCTGCAATCCAGCGATCACCAGCCCCGCCAGCGAGAAAAGCATGGTGGCGATCAGATTCAGCCGCATCAGGTCGGCGACCAGGGTCTGCTGTTCGGGGCTAAAACCGGGGGCGATGCCTATCTTCCAGGCGACGAGTTGGTCGGCGAAGATTGCTATCAGCGCCGAGAACGTCAGCGTGACCAGGAAGACGATATTGGCGATGCGGGAGAACAACTCCCAGGCTTGCGGGCGGCCTTTGGTTTCCAGATATTCGGAGAGCACGGGGATCAGGGCCATGGCCAGCGCCCCGCCGGAGATCAGCGCGAACAACAGGTCGGGGATATTGTTGGCGGCGTTGAAGGCATCCAATTCGGGGGAGCGACCAAAGGTGCGCGAGATGAGAACATTACGAACGAAGCCGAGGGCTTTCTCCAGTCCGAAGAACACGGCAATTATGAGGGTCGAGCGGGCGATGTGTTTCATGAGGGCAGGGATTAGGGATCAGGGACTAGGGATTAGGGATTGGAGATTGGGGATTGGAGATTGGAGGTTGGAGATTGGAGGTTGGAGGTTGGAGGTTTGAGATTGGAGATTGGAGGTTGGAGATTGGAGATTGGAGATCAGGACTCGGCGGTCGGCGGTCGGTGGTCAGCGGTCAGCAGTCGGTTGTCAGCGGTCGGCGGTCGGCAGTCGGTGGTCGGCGGTCAGCGGTCGTCGGTCGGTAGTCAGCGGTCAGCGGTCGGGTTGTCGCGCCAAGTATAGCACGAGAGGATGGTTCCTCAAAACGCATATTGCCATTCCGTTCAGCCTGGAGTAAAATTATTCTTGTCACTGAAGACTGAACACTGAACACCGACATGCCCTCGTAGCTCAGTGGATAGAGCACTTGGTTGCGGACTAAGGGGTCGTGCGTTCGAGTCGCACCGAGGGCGCCAGAGGAACGGGAAATCCCGTTCCTTTTTGTTTAACTTCTCGTAACTTCTTCATTCGAGAAGGGTTGTATCATGATTGAGAGGAAACATATCAGTTTTATCAAAGTTATTATTCGTTTTGAAGTATCGCCTTAAAAAGAAAGGACGGGAGGCTGCGAAATACAACATAGACGCATTTCGCAGCCTCTCATTTCCCCCTATCTTTTGAGATGATACGTTTCGAAGGAGAAATCATAATGTCCAAAATTGCCATTGTTACCGATAGTACGGCCTATATTCCCAAAGACCTGATTGCGCAATACAATATTTCCGTTATACCTCTGGTGCTGATTTGGGGCGAAGAAACCTACCGCGACGATATTGATATAAAGCCCACTGAGTTCTACACTCGCTTGCAAGGGGCTACGGTCATGCCCACCACCTCCCAGGCCACAATTGGAGATTTCAAGAACGTGTTCGAGCGGCTGCATGGAGAGGGCTATGAGATTTTGTCCATTTTGATCTCATCTCAGTTATCGGGCACGATTTCCTCTGCCGAGCAGGCCCGAAAATTGGTCCCCGACGCGGTCATCGAGATTGTTGATTCAAAAACCACAGCGATGGAATTGGGATTTCACGTCTTGGCAGCAGCCCGTGCGGCTGAAGTTGGCGCCAGCCTGGCAGAGTGTAAAGCGGTCGCTGAAGATGCCCAAGAGCGGACCGGGGTAATTTTCGCCGTCGACACGTTGGAATTCCTGCACCGCGGCGGACGTATTGGCGGAGGGGCACGCTTTTTAGGCACTGCCTTGAAACTCAAGCCGCTTCTGGAAGTTGCCGGCGGGCGCATCGAGGCTCTTGAGCGAGTCCGCACCAAGCGCAAGGCTCATAACCGCCTAGTTGAGTTGATCGAGGCCCGCGTCGCTGGGAAGAAAAATATCCGGCTGGCAACCCTGAACGCCAATGCCGCAGACGATGCCCGCGCGCTGCTCGCTCAAGCCAATGGCAATATTGAAGTTGTAGAAAGCGTCTTTGCAGAGGTCAGCCCGGTAATCGGCGTGCATGTTGGCCCAGGCACGGTAGGGTTAGCCTATATGTATGATTAGTGCAGTCCAGCCTAC
>JBDRGC010000214.1:0-18737 GCA_043818215.1 Chloroflexota bacterium
ATAAACCAAAATTTCAAACTCTCGACTAGGGAACGTAACCTCCTAAAATCACCATTCCTAAATTCTCCAAATGAATATAGAAATACTCTTTTCACTCTAGAAGAGATCACAAAATTCGCCAACACTCCTGTTTCAACTTTACTTGAAGAGCGCACTCGGGCTGCTGCTATCTTCCTGTATCTCACAGCAATGCGGATTGGAGCATTTGTTACCCTCCCTATAAAAGCAGTTGATCTGGAAAAGCGGCTTGTACGACAGTTCCCATCATTAGGCATACATACGAAACTTGGAAAGTCGGCGACCACCCGGATTATAGATATTCCAGAACACTCTGAATTCATGGAAATTGTTCAAGCCTGGGACACAAAAGTGCGGGATACATTACCAGCCAACGGGATGTGGTATGCAAATATTTCGCCGATAACCGGCGATCTGGAAACCAGCGTTAATGTAGGAGCAGCCCGAGACGATGGTTTCCGGGATGATCTGAAAATGTTTTGCCAAAAAGCAGGAATTGCGTATAAAAGCCCACATAAATTTCGACATGGCAACATCCGGTACTTACGCGACAACGCCAGAACCATGCGGGACTTTGAAGCAATTGCGCACAATACAATGCAAACCCCGTTCACCATGTTCAACTATGGCAAGCAAAGCGGCGAAGAAAGTCTCGAAATTCTTGACACAATGAGCGGGCGTAACATTGATGAAACAGCCCATCTGCGTCAATCGGCTTACTCGTACCCCCAGGTAGAGTTATTAGCTCAATTAAAAAGCCTCCTTGCCCAATATGAGTAGAAATCAGGACAAACTTTGGAGTAGTAAAATGCCCACTTTGAAGCGTATTTTCTTGATAAAGTACAGCCCCAAACCCTCAAAAAGTGGGCCCAGTAGGATTCGAACCTACGACCGAGCGGTTATGAGCCGCCTGCTCTGCCACTGAGCTATGGGCCCGTACTTTCAGTGTTCAGTGTTCAGTCAATACTAACCTTATGCCTCTCGCTGATTACTGAATACTGAATACTGAAAGAGAGCGGGCGACGGGATTCGAACCCGTGGATGTCAGCTTGGAAGGCTGATGCCTTACCACTTGGCGACGCCCGCAATACTTATGCTCTTTTGGCGGGGAGTATTTTACCACAAGAGATCGCATTCGTTTCAATTAATTTTCGGGTATACTCAGAGCATGATTACCCCCATACCCCTCCCCCAACCTTTTATCCCGCTCAACTCACCCGAAGCCAACCTCGCAACCGTGGGCGGCAAAGGGGTAAACTTAATCAGGCTTGCCAATGCCGGATTCCCCGTCCCCGATGGATTCCTGATCCCCACATCCGCCTATCGGGAATATGTGCAAAATAATAACCTGGATGCGTTCATTCAAGACAGCCTGAATAATCTCGATTTTGCATCTCCCCAGGATTTACAAACCGCCTCGGATGCAATCCGGACTCAGTTCAGGTTGGGTGCTGTTTCCCGAGGGTTGGTTGCCGCCCTGGAGATTGCCTACCGCTGGCTGGGCACTCACCCCGTGGCTGTTCGCTCCTCTGCCACCGCCGAAGACCTACCCGACATGTCCTTCGCCGGGCAGCAAGATACCTTCCTCAACATCATCGGTCAAGATGCCTTGCTCAAAGCCGTGATCCAATGTTGGTCTAGCCTGTGGACAGCGCGGGCCATCGGCTATCGGGCGCGCAACGGCATCCCCCATGAGGGCGTCTCCCTCGCCGTGGTGGTGCAAAACATGGTGCAGAGCGATGCCTCGGGTGTACTTTTCACCGCCAATCCGCTCACCGGCAAACGCGGCGAGATCGTCATCGACGCCACATTTGGCCTCGGCGAGGCTTTGGTTAGCGGGATGGTGGAGCCGGATCATTATGTGGTTTCTCATTTCCCAGGTGCAATGCACTTGGGAAGTGCATCGCACCTGGGGTCGAGAATCACACACAAATCCCTCGGCGCAAAGGCGACTGTCATCCGCTCCCAATCCAGCGGAGGGGTTTCCATAGACCACGCCGTCTCCAATTCAGGCTATGCGCAACGGCAAGCCATACCCAACGGAGTCATCCTGCAACTGGCAAAAATCGGTCAGGAAATCGAAGCGTTGTATGACTTTCCCCAAGATATCGAATGGGCTTACATTTCTCCCACCCCTTCTTCCCCTGAAGTCGGGGGGACCGAGGGGGGGATATTCATCCTCCAATCCCGTCCCATCACGTCTCTCTTCCCCTTGCCCGAAAAGCTACCCGCCGCCCCCCTCAAAACCCTGATTGGCCTGCACACCATACAAGGCATGTTAGAGCCTTTCACGCCTCTGGGTCAAGACACAATCATGCTGGTGCTGACCGGCGGGGCTAAGGCATTTGGACTGAATTACACCGTCGAGGAGCAGACTGCCTTTTACACCGCAGCCGAACGTGTCTGGATCAACATGACCCCCATCATCCGCACGCCGCTAGGGCAAAAGGTCTACCCGCGGGTTATCAAGTCCATTGACCCTGGCGTGGCGCAGGCCTTCCAAGAATTGGTCAAAGACCCCCGGCTGGCCCCCGTAAAATCTCGGCTGCGATTGAGCACGATCCGCCGTTTTGCGGGCTTTGTGCTGCCCTTTTTTGGTCGTATCATCAAAATTCTACGGGATCCCGAACGCCGGCGAGATGAAGTCTTGCAAGCATTTGACGAACAAGCCGCTGCCGTACAGTCCCAACAGCGTTCCAGCGGTGATATGGGGACTGATTTTTCGCGCCGGGTAAAGTTGGTTCACCAGGCCAAAGATATTTTTCCTGACTTCGTCATCCCAAAAGGTATTCCTCCCGTTGTGGCAGGTATGGCGCCTTTCTTTGGAATTTTAGAACGGTTTTCGAAAGAGGTGGCCGAAATCACGGGGGATGCCCGTTTCAAAACCATTCATTTAGAAATTGCCCGCGGCCTGCCCCATAATGTGACCACAGAAATGGATTTGATTCTTTGGCAAACGGCTCAGGTCATTAAAAACGATCCCGATTCTTATGATGATTTCAGTGAATCTGTCGCATCCGAGTTAGCTACCCGGTATTTTGAAGGCGATTTACCAGCTGTTGCCCAGACAGCAGTGGCTGACTTTTTAGAGCAATATGGTGCTCGCGGTTTGGGTGAAATCGATATCGGGAGGGTTCGCTGGCGAGAAGACCCCGCCCAGGTAATGCAGGTCTTGCAAAGCTATCTCCAAATTGACGATCCTGAAATGGCTCCCGACGCGGTGTTCGCCCGGGGCGCCAAAGCAGCCGAAGCCGCCGCTGAAGAATTGATCGCTGCGGTCCGAAAACTACCGGGAGGCCGCATAAAATCCCGGCTGGTTCGTTTTGGCATCAACCGTTACCGGGCGGTTGGCGGGATGCGTGAAGCCCCCAAATTCTTTGCGATCCGAATGATGGGAATCATCCGCCAGGGGTTGCTGGAAAGCGGGCGAGACCTGGCAGCGGCGGGCCTGCTTGAGCGGCCAGATGACTTGTTTTTTCTACGGATTAACGAGCTAGATGTATTGAGCGGGGGAGAGGGGGAGCCAGGGAGCAGGGGAGCGGGGGAGAGGGGGAGTGGGGGAGTTGGGGAGTTGGGGAGTAGGGGAGCGGGGGAGATAGGGAGCAGGGGAGCAGGGGAGTTGGGGAGATGGGGAGAGAGGGAGTTGGAGGAAAAATGGGCTGCGATCCGCCTTAAAGTTGCGGAGAGGAGGGCAACGCGTGAGCGCGAGAAGCGGCGGAGGCAAATCCCCCGTGTGCTGCTGAGTGATGGCACAGCCTATTATGAAGGGGTTGCTGCCCCTGATGGTGATAGCGATGCCATTATCGGTGACCCCGTTTCCCCTGGGGTGGTCGAGGGCAATGTTCGTGTGATTCTCAACCCCATCGGAACTCAACTTGAACCTGGAGAAATCCTGGTCTGCCCCGGCACCGATCCGGCCTGGACGCCGCTCTTTTTGGCAGCCGGCGGGTTGGTGATGGAAGTCGGCGGGATGATGACGCACGGCTCGGTGGTAGCGCGCGAGTACGGCATTCCAGCGGTAGTGGGTGTGCATCAGGCCACGACGCGTCTGAAAACAGGGCAGCGCGTGCGGGTGGATGGGAGTACGGGGCGGATTACGGTGATAGGGCAGAGGGTAGAGGGCAGAGGGTAGATGGTAGAGGGCAGAGGGTAGAGGGTAGAGGATAGAGGGCAGGGAGCAGGAAGAACTGATCTACTGATTTACTGATCTACTGATTTACTGATCTACTGATTTACTGATCCCTAATCCCTTATCCCTAGTCCCCAGTCCCTAATTCCTGACACCTGATCTCCCCCCACCATTTGATGATGAACAACAAAACTCGCCAAATCATTCATCTTGACCTGGATGCCTTCTATTGCGCTGTGGAAGAGCAGCGTGACCCCAGCTTGTGCGGCTTGCCCTTTGCCGTCGGTGGCAGGCCTGAGGGGCGCGGGGTGGTTGCATCCTGCTCATACACAGCTCGGGCTTATGGGGTTCGTTCTGCGATGCCAATGTCACGCGCGGTGCGGCTGTGCCCCAAGCTGCTCGTTGTCTCATCCCATTTTTCCGATTACCATGAAGCGTCCCGCAAAGTGATGAAAAGATTGCGGGATTTAACTCCCCTGGTGGAACAAATCTCGATTGACGAGGCCTTTCTCGATGTGACCGACCTCCCCGGCCCGGTGGAGGCCGTGGCGCGCAGGCTTCAAGAGGTCATCCGTCACGAATTGGGGCTGCCCTGCTCCCTGGGTATCGCCACCAACAAGCTGGTCGCCAAAACCGCCACCGACGTGGGAAAAATGGCAGTCAAAGGAGGCAATTCCCCCAACGCAATGACCATCGTGCCACCCGGAGAAGAAGCCGAATTCCTGGCTCAACTGCCGGTAGAGATGCTGTGGGGAGTGGGGCCAAAATCAGCGGAGAAATTAGCGCTGATGAACGTGCGCACTATCGGCGAGTTAGCCGCTATCTCTGATACGCAATTGGCGAAGCGATTTGGCAAAATCGGCTGGGATTTAGCCAAACGGGCAAAAGGGATCGACACCCGCCCCATCGTCACCGAGCGAGAGACAAAATCAATCAGCCAGGAAGTCACTTACGCTAAAGACGAGTGCGACGAAACCAAACTCCGCCAAACCTTACAGAAGCAATCCCAAAATATAGGCTCACAACTCCGAAACCAGAATCTCACTGCCCGAACGGTAAAAATCAAACTCCGCTGGCCCGATTTCAAAACTTTGACTCGCCAAACCACTTTAGACCAACCCACCGATGACGGTGAAGTAATCGGCAAAACTGCGTTGAAATTATTTGAGGATAACTGGAAACGCGGCCATGCTGTGAGATTGCTTGGGGTTGGCGTCAGTGGATTGGACACGCCCCCAAAGCAAATAGGTTTGTGGGATCGTGATTGGGTAAAAGAGGAACAGGTTCAACACACCCTGGTTGAGTTGCGAAAGCGCTTCGGCGATGATGCGCTTGGACGCGGCATGCCGAAAAGGAAAGCAAGTGACAAATGAAAACAAAACCGTGTCCAATTTGTCAAAATAGTATCCCGATCGTGGGGCGGTACCCAAATTACATCTGCCAGGAATGCACAGAACGGGTCGTCTCAGTCAATGACCGCCCGCTGAAATTCTACAATCAAGATATATGGGGCGGCTTTCTAGCTTTCTATGCCGATACCGACGAACCTTATTATCCCAGTCAGACTCATGCACCGTGCTTCATTGATGGCGTGGCCTGCGTTGCTACTGAGGCCCGAATGGGTGGCATCGTCATTCAAGTTCAGGTAAAAACGAGGGATTGAGACGTATGACATCTTACAAACCCATCAAATTTATCAGCGAAACCGTCGAAGTGATTTTCAACAAACCGCCTTTGCTAGAAAAGAAATCCGGCTGCCCAGGTGGATTCGTCTAGCAAGAAGAGACTTTCCAAATTGTAGAATTATTGAGCGAATGGCGCGATTTCACCCGCCACGACGGATGGCCCATAGTATACGGCCAACAAATCTCAGGAAAGCAGCCCGGCGCGGGTCGGTGGGTGTTGGACGATTCTATTTTCGAGTCAAAGTGGAAGATGGACGGGTTTTCGATCTGTATTACGACCGGGCGGTCAAGAGCCTTGATCAACGCAAGGGGATGTGGACTTTGGACCAGGAATTAACTTGATTTTCAAGATATAATTAGCGCTAGCACAACAAAACCTACTAAAGCGGTTTCACTGAAAGGAGAATACATATGTGGAAAAAGGCACTCTGGATTTATATCGGGCTGTATTGTTTAGGGGTCTTATACATAATCGGTTCTGGCCTGATAGAAGATTTTCAAAACGGCAGTTTTAATCTGATCTCACTCCCGTTCCCGTTGTTGATGTTCCTCCCGGCGGTGGCTATTGCTTTGGGCTTAAGGGGGAAGAAAGTGCCGATCATCCTTATTCTTTTTGGGCTTCTAATCGCAGCATTCCCCGTAATTGGCATTTTCAACTTTGACGGATTTACTTTGATAACGATTGGCAAAGCCCTTCTCTTTGTCCCCCTCCTGGCTGGTCTAATCTACTTTGGCAATCAACGGGTGCGAGGAAAGACATCGTAATGGGCTCCCTAACTAAGACATCCAAGGTTTTTTTGAAACCTTGGATGTCTTTTCGATTTAGTGGCTACACGATCTACAAGAGCCGCCGCTGCATCCACCACATCCCGAACTACCCCCACCAGCGACAACCCGCCCCCCGCTATGTCCAAACGCGGCAGTCACCTTTCGGGCGGTGTTCATACTCTCGCATTTTTCACATTCAACGGGAGCATCCGCTTGAGACATGGATCTCAAAGCGTCAAACTTTTTTCCGCAATCGATACATTGATACTCGTAAATCGGCATTTTCGTTCCTCAGTATTTGTTCAGTGGAATTCTATAGGCTTTCAGAAAAGATTTTGACTCAGCCTGTCATTCCCAAAGGGACAGGTGCGCAGTGCCTGCATAGGTATGCGAAGCAGCTTTACCGCTGACACTTGCACCGCACTGCGTTTGGTGCAGTGCAGGTGAGCAATCTCATCCTTGGCGAGAAGGAGATTGCTTCGTCACAAAGAGCGTTCCTCGCAATGACTATACTGAGTTGTCACTGCGAGCGGAGTTTTGCGGAGCGTGGCAGTCTCCTCCATCCCGCGGGGGATTGCCACGGCGGTGAAGCCGCCTCGCACACTTGTCCCTTTGGGAATGACATTTTTCCGTTCGTGTAAAATCCAAGTGTTATCAAAACCCTATGCTCCATTCCGCTAAATCTAATGACAAATATCCAATATCTTGGTGACACTAAATACTGATGGTATAATGTGCAATCTTATATACTGGCCTGATAAAGTTATAGATTTTACCTGTCTGGCCTACCTATCTAAACCCCGTATTGTAATAGTAGAGAAAGATCCCTTTCAGCGTGCAAAGAGCGAGTCAGAAATACCATCAATTAGCAATATTGTGTGGCCTTTTCGTACTTATAAACAAGCGGATAGGCCGGGCGTTCTCTTGGCAAGCTTATTGGAGTCCCTGGCACTTTTGGTGAGCAGGGTTCGTGTGCTGAAAAGGCGCTGACCCTGCTCTTTTAAATTCGGGCGTTTTTGTGTCATCTCAAAACAACGGGGTCAGGCCAGAGCCGCACCCTTCGACACTGGCACCTGCGATGACAAATGCAGGTGCGCAGTGCCTGCATAGGTATACGCTCCGCTACTCACATCGTCCCAATGTCCTTCGGGAGGATGCTGGATTTTTCCCCCGAAATACTATAGTGCCCTTGGGTATTGAGAAGATACGTTTTTGTTCAATTGAAGGCAATACCGCAAAAGTCGGCAGGATGCTTACAACTCGCGAAACGTGTCTCAACATGCTTTAGCATGTTTCCTGTAACAGACCCCGAATTCCTCCGGGGTGCTGCCGCCAATCAAAGTAAAAATGAAAGAAGGAGGATGAAGTATATGAAAGTTCTAACCCTTGAACTCCCAGTCATGTATGGCGACCATCATGTCCTCGAAGTCAGACGGCTCTTATTGGAGATGCCTGGTGTCGAAGACGTGTACGCCAGTAGCGGCTTTCATGCTGCTGAAATCAATTATGATCCTGACAAAATCAGTGAGGCAGCGATCGTAGCAAAATTAGATGAGGCCGGCTATATTGGTGAACTGCCAATCCCTGTCGAGACAGGAATTGCAGCCTATCAAGGTGGAAGGGTAGATACATCTCTCTTCCGCCGCTCCACGGCCAATAAACAAACCCTGGACGTGATGGGTTTTGCTCAGAGTGTTAGCCCCAAGGGACGCTCTCTATGGCCTTGCCCAGGTATGGAGCCTTTGAAACCCATAATCGAGGAGAAATAAAATGGCAAGAACTAGACGAACCCCCCAAGAATTTAGTATAGACACGGCAGCCCAAGAGATGCTGATCCTTGCTGATGAAATGGGCATTGGCACCGCTTTCACTCGCGCGGATGAGATGTCGCCCTGCCCGATTGGTTCTGATGGCATGTGTTGCAAAATTTGTAGCATGGGGCCTTGCCGAATCACCAAAGATGAACAAGTAGGGGTTTGCGGCGCCACAGTAGATACCATCCAGGCCCGCAACCTGATTCGCGCAATATCGGCTGGAGCTGCGGCCCACTCCGATCACGGCCGGGGTATGGCTTTCACGCTCAAAGCCGTCGCCAACGGCGAAATCGAAGGGTACATGATCCGCGATGTTGTCAAATTACGCAATCTGGCTGCCATTTACGACATACCCATCGAAGGGCGGTCACCTGAAGAAATTGCCAATGAACTGGCCGACCTTTATATCTCCCAGTTCGGGCAGCAACATGGCCGAGTAATATCGACAAAACGCGCTCCAGCAAAGCGTCAAAAACTATGGGAAGAAACCGGTGTAATGCCGCGCGGCATCGACCGTGAAATCGTAGAAAGTCTGCACCGCACCCACATGGGCGACGACCAGGACGCAGAGCACATCTTGCAGCACGCGGTGCGCACGGCTCTTGGCGATGGTTGGGGCGGCAGCCTGATCGCTACCGACATCTCCGACATCTTGTTCGGCACGCCGGCGCCCGTTCTTGGGGAGGCCAACCTGGGCGTACTCAAGGAAGACTACGTCAACGTGATTGTGCATGGGCACGAACCCACCCTCAGCGAAATGATCGTAGCCGTTACACAGGACCCGGAAATCATCGAGTATGCTAAAGCAGCCGGGGCCGAGGGAATCAACGTCTCGGGGATTTGCTGTACGGCGAATGAAATTCTGATGCGCCAGGGCGTGCCTGTTGCCGGCAATTTCTTGCAGCAAGAGTTAGCCATCCTCACCGGCGCAGTCGACGCCATGGTGGTGGACGTGCAGTGCATCATGCAGGCGATTGTCGGTCTGGCCGAAAAATTCCACACCGAGATCATCACAACCTCGGAGAAAGTCAAGATCAAAGGGGCCACGCATATCGAATTTCATGAGCACCAGGCTGTGGCCATCGCCAAGCGAATAGTGCGTCGGGGAATCGATAACTATAAAAACCGCGGTACAGTGCAAATACCAGATGTGCGCGACTATATGGTCCCTGGTTTCTCTCACGAATACATCAACTATGCGCTCGGCGGTTCTTACCGGGCGTCTTTCCGCCCGCTCAATGACGCCGTCATGTCCGGGCGTATCCGCGGCGTGGCCGCCATTGTGGGATGCAACAACCCCCGCGACCAACATGATTATTTGCACACCTATATCACCAAAGAACTGCTCAAGCAAGATGTGCTCATTGTCGAGACCGGATGCAGCGCCATCGCCTGTGCCAAGGATGGATTGATGCTCGGCGAGGCCGGTATCGATCTCGACCAGGTTGGGCCGGGGCTGCGTGAGATTTGCGAGACCGGTGGAATTCCCCCCGTATTGCACATGGGATCATGTGTGGATAACAGCCGTATCCTGACCGTGCTCACACAGGTGGTCGCAGAAGGCGGCCTGGGCGACGATATCGACCAGATTCCCGCTGTGGGGCTGGCTCCCGAATGGATGAGCGAAAAAGCTCTCTCCATTGGCACATACTGCGTGGCTTCCGGGGCTTACGTCATCTTCGGCGGCTCATCGCCGGTAGAAGGCAAACCTGACCGGATTCCTGATAGCGGCATTGTGCCCAAATTCATCAGTGAGGGATGGGAGAAACTCTACGGCGGCAAGATGGAATTCATGGCTGACCCTGACGACATCATCAAGGCTACGCTGGATCATATCGATAAGAAACGAGCTGCCCTCGGTCTGCCGGAATACGACCCCACCCGCTTCGGCCAAAGTGGCGATGCCCGCATGTTAGCATTCGAAGAACTTCCACTGGCAGTCAAGCGCGCGGCCCTATACGGCGTGCCAGTTGCAGGAAATTGAACAGTTTTCAGTAGACAGTTTTCAGTGATCAGTTTCCAGGCAACCATGCGTTCATTCCCGGATACTGAACACTGAAATACTGAATACTGAATACTGATTACTGGAGGAACCTATGTCAAAATACATCGCAACCCGCGCCATCCGAGGCGCTAACGCTATAGTCACCGAAGCCGAATTAATGTTTCATAAGGCTATCGCTGAGAAAGGGGCAGATACACCAATCGAATTTCCCAATACGGCCTACTACTTACCTACCATCTTTGGTATGACCGGCCTGGAAATTACCACCATCGGGCAGTTGGAGACAGTGCTCGAACAGGCGCGTTCACTTTTGCATCCCGTGCCATCTGAGAATCGTTGGACACCCTACCTGGGCGAAACCCTCGACTGCGGCATGGCTACCCTGCTGGCTTTTGAAAGCATCGAGGCCATTCGTTTCGTTTATGGTTTACAGCCCGAACCCGCCCCCGGTATGGAATTGGCGGGAGGCACTGAGTATCAGGGCCTGGACGATGGTGGACACCTGAATGGTCCCATCGATGATATCCAACTCCGCTCTTGGGGTATCCAATTGGTGGATGGGCGTATGCCTGGCTTTGCGGCCATCATCGGCTGCGCCAAATCCAACGAAGTAGCTGTCAAGATCGTACGTGAACTCCAGCGGCGTAATATCCTGGTTTTCCTTTCAGGCAACGTCAACGGACGCAGCATCATCGACCAGCTCCGGGAAGAGGGCGTCGAACTGGGATACGATACCTACACCATCCCCTTCGGCACCGACACCATCAGCGCCATCTACGCGGCCGGATTTGCCACCCGCTCCGCGCTGACCTTTGGCGGGCTTAAGGGCGGCCAGGCCCGCAAGAATCTGCTCTACAACCGATCACGCGTTTTCGCTTTTGCGCTGGCCCTGGGTGAAGTGGATGACCTCAAGTACGCCGCTGCTGCCGGAGTGCTCAACTACGGCTTTCCGGTGATCGCCGATACCGTCATCCCCCAAATCCTGCCCACCGGCGTGACCACTTATGAACACGTTGTCTCCATGCCCTTCGATGAAATCGAGGGCGCAGACGACCTGGAACGCGCCGAGAATCTGGTTCAGAAATGTATCGAAGTGCGCGGTGTCAAAATTAAAATCACCGATGTTCCTGTCCCGGTTCCCTACGGGTCTGCCTTCGAAGGCGAGGTCGTGCGGCGGACTGATATGCGGGTCGAGTTTGGCGGAAAATACTCCCGATCTTTCGAATACTTATTCATGACCGATATGGATAAGATTGTAGATGGCAAGATCGAGGTGATAGGCCCTAACTTTGATGATGTGGAAGTTGGCAAAGCTATGGATATGGGCGTTGTCGTCCAGGTGGCTGGACGTGAGATGGAAGGGGACTTCGAGCCTGTCCTGGAACGCCAACTCCACGACTTTGTAAATGGAGCCTCTGGCATCCAGCATGTTGGACAACGCGATATAGTTTGGATACGAATTTCCAAAACAGCCGCAGACAAAGGTTTTGTCCTCGAAGACTTTGGCAAAATTATCCACGCCCGCTTGCATGCAGATTTTGGCGCCATCGTGGATAAAGCTCAGGTGACGATTTATACCGATACAGACAAACTCGAATCCTGGCTAGAAAAAGCCCGTCAGGCTTACGATTACCGCAACAAACGTCTGGCCGATATGACCGATGACTCGGTAGAAGAATTCTACTCCTGCACCCTGTGCCAGAGCTTTGCTCCCGACCATGTTTGTGTGGTCAGCCCCGAACGTTTGGGGTTGTGTGGAGCCTACAACTGGTTAGACTGCAAAGCATCCTTCAGCATTAACCCGACCGGGCCTAACCAACCGATCAAACTTGGTGAATGCTACGATGAAGAGGTAGGGTATTGGCAAGGCACAATCGACTACACAAAATCTGCTTCGCACGGCGTCGTAGATAAAGTTTCGATGTACTCCATCATGGAAAACCCCATGACAGCCTGCGGATGTTTCGAAGCTATTCTCATGTACATCCCCGAAGTTGAAGGCGTGATTGTTGTCAGCCGTGAAGATATCGGCATGACCCCCATGGGAATGAAATTCAGCACCCTGGCGGGAATGGCCGGCGGCGGCGTCCAAACTCCAGGCGTGATGGGGATCGGGAAGTACTACATGCTCAGCCCCAAATTCATCTCCGCGGATGGCGGCTTCAAGCGCATCGTTTGGATGAGTAAGAATCTGAAAGACTCCATGGTGATGGAACTTCAAGTCATTGCCCAACGCGAAGGCATTCCGGATTTGATAGACCGCATCGCCGATGGTGAAAGTGTCATAACTGTGGAAGAATTACAAGAGTGGGTAAAAGCGAAAAACCACCCTGTTCTAGACATGCCATCCATGGAGCGCGCAGAAACCGAAATAGAGATTAAAGACCAGGGCGAAGATATAATCTCTCAAGCCGAAGCTATCATCGAAAAGGTAGCGGAAGAAAAAATCGAGCTGGTGGAAGAACCAGCCCCGGTGCCGGAACCTGAACCTGAGGTGAAAGCTGCCACTACAGCGGTTGCTCTACCTGTTAGTGGAGGAATCACCGAAGGCCGCGCGGAGCGGGCTGTGGACATGCTGCGGCGGGCACTGTTTGCTGCCCTGGCCGAGTTGGGCGGAATCGAAGGCCTTGACTTGTCAGGCTACCAACCCCCGGCCATCCCAACAGCCCCGGCTGTAGTGGCCGCTCCCGCCGAACCTGCCCCCGTCCTCCGTCCTCCGTCCCCGGTCGAACCAGATAAACCCTGGCTTGATGACCACACCAAAGTGAAACTTGCTAAAGAAAGATGGGATGGATCCGTTCGGGAAATAACCCTGGGCGCAACTAAAGCTGAAGGCGGAACCCGCTCACACACTGTCACCATTGGCGGCGAAACAGCCATGCCTTATATGCACTTCGAAGGCAAAACTCCGCGCAAGCCAGTGATTGCTATCGAAATTACCCACTGTCGTCCCAATGATTGGTCGAAATTGCTTGTGGACGTTTGGGGGGACGTAATGGATGATCCCGGCGAATGGGCCAAGGCGGCTGAGAAGGCCGGTGCAGAGGTGTTGTATCTGAAACTTTTACTCACCGATGCACACGGAAATCCCACCACTGTAGAACAAGCTATCAAAGCTGTGGATGCTGTCCTAAAAGCCAGCGGCTTGCCGCTCATCGTATTCGGTCCCGGGCAGCCAGACCCCGATAACGAACTGCTTGTCGAAATCTCCAATAAATTCAAAGGAGAGCGCTTGCTACTTGGTGTGTGCGAAGAGAAAAATTACCGCACAATTGTCGCCTCTGCAATGGCAGATGGACAGTTGGTAGTTGCCCGAACTGCTATGGATGTCAACCTGGCTAAACAACTCAATATTCTCATCACCGATATAGGACTTTCCATAGATAACATCGTAATGGATCCCACCACCGGCGCATTGGGTTATGGCTTCGAATACGGCTACTCGGTAATGGAACGTCTACGGATGGCTGCCCTCCAGGGTGACAAAATGACCCAACTCCCAATGATGGTCACACCCGGCGAAGAATGCTGGAAGACCAAAGAGTCCAAAGTTGGCGACGGTGTACCCGAAGCCTGGGGCGATTGGGAAACTCGTGCTCTGGCGTGGGAGACGGTTGCATCTATCATGCTGGTTGAATCCGGCGCCAATTTACTTGTCTTGCGCCATCCTGAAAGCGTCAGGCGAGTTAAAGAAGCAATCGAAGACTTGATGGGATAATCGTGGAGCGGATAGCGTGGAGCGGTGAGCGAAGTTGTTGCTGCTCTCCTCTCCACGCACCACCCTCCACGCTAAACGGAGATTAACTATGGCTCTATCAGGAATACAAATTTACAAACTTTTACCTAAAACTAACTGCAAAGAATGCGACTTCCCTACTTGTTTGGCATTTGCGATGAAATTAGCTGCCAAACAAGTGGAATTAGCCAAATGCCCGTATGTCAGTGATGAGGCCAAAGAAATATTGGCCGATGCCGCAACGCCTCCTGTTCGCCCTTTGTCAATTGCCGCGGGCGATTACGAAGTAAAAGGCGGCAACGAGGTAGTCCTTTTCCGCCACCAAAAGAAATTTGTCACCCTTCCGGGATTATTCGTCCGCGTGTATGACACCCAATCGGCAGATGAAATCAAAGATAAAGTTAAACCTGTCGGCGAGTACGTTGCGGATTATGTTGGCATGGAGCTGGCTATGGGCGGAATTGCTGTGCAGGCTGATGGTGGAGATTTTGGCGCCGCCGTAGAAGCTGTGCGAGAAGCCGTAAAACAGCCGCTGATCTTGATTGGTACGGCTGACGAGTTGAAGGCTGGCCTCGAAAAACTCGATGCTGACGAGAGACCGTTGCTGTGTCATGCCACGGCTGAAAATTGGGAAGAAATGGCTGACTTAGCCAAAGAATACAATGTCCCCTTGTCAGTCGAAGCCGATAATATTGATGCAATGGTGGACCTGGTTGAGAAGCTCCAGGGCACCGGCTTAAAAGACCTGGTTCTGGCCCCCACCCAACGTAGTTTATTGGGCACTTTGACTGCCAATACTATGGCTCGACGTATGGCACTTAAAGACAACTTCCGCCCCTTGGGATTCCCCATCATCAGTTTCCCCGGCGATGCAGGCGATCCTGCGCGGGAGGTCATACTGGCATCACAGGCCATCGGCAAATATAGCAGCTTTATCGTGCTAGATAATTTTGACCCGGCCACAGCCTACGCACTGCTGGTATTGCGGGCCAATATCTACACCGATCCGCAAGAACCTATCCAGGTCACTCCTGGCATCTATGAGCTTAACAACCCCGGTCCTGAAGATCCCTTCTTAGTCACCACAAACTTCAGCATTACTTACTTTAGTGTTGCTAACGAAGTCGAAAGTATGAGTCTGCCGGTTTGGTTGCTGGTGACCGACTCGGAGGGAATGAGCGTTCTCACCGCCTGGGCTGCTGGCAAGTTCGATGCTGAATTGATCGCTAAAGATGCCAAACGTTTTGGCGCTGCCGACAAAGTAACCAGGAAGCGTATCGTCCTCCCCGGACATGTCGCAGTGTTATCCGGCGAACTAGAAGAAGAAATGCCGGACTGGGAAGTCAAGGTTGGCCCGAAAGAAGCTGTTGACATCCCTGCCTATCTCAAAGCAGTTTTATAAATTGCATCCGAGAGGGGGGCGGATGCTATCCCCCTTCCTCCTCTACCCTCTACCCTCTACCCTCTGCCCTCTGCCCTCTGCCCTCTGCCCTCTAAATTATGTCCACCACATATACCGTTAAATTCGATATCGCTTCTGAGCCGGTCGAAGTTCCGCGTGGAGCTATGCTCACCGAGGCTGCTCAAAAAGCTGGAATCGAGATTAACCAACCTTGCGGTGGGCAAGGCCGTTGTGGACAGTGTGCCGTCCAGATCGTGTCTGGAAAGGTGCGGCGACGCAGCACGATGCGTTTATCCGCCAAAGATGTAGAACAAGGTTACGCATTAGCGTGCCAGACGGTTGTCGAAGGCGATGTAACTGTAGTTGTTCCCCCCCAAGAGAAGGTCGAACGCAGATTAACGACCGACCGAACAATTTCTGCGGTGACGGTTCCAGATGGGTACAACGCTGAAAAATCACAAACCATCCGCCGGATACAGATCACATTGTCCCCTCCTAGTATGGATGACCAAACCGATGATTGGAGCCGGTTGCAAACTGCAATCCGTAATCAATCCGACGTTACCCGGATAAAAACGCCATTGCATATCATCAAGAAGATCGGGGGAGTCATACGAGAAGGAAACTGGGAAGTCACTGCTATTATCAGTTCCTACGCGTGGGATTGCCCAGACTGCCCGGCCCAATTGCTCGATCTTTTTTCTGGGCACGTCCCCGAGAACATTCCTTTGTGGGGCGCAGCTGTGGATATCGGCACAACAACAGTAAGTGTTTGGCTGGTAGACCTGCTCACAGGTCAGGTACATGCTCAAGCTGCCGAGTACAATCAGCAAATCTCGCGTGGTGAAGATGTGATCTCTCGAATCGTTTACGCCAGTAAGGGAGATGGTACTGCCACTATGCGAGATCTGGTTACGGGAACAATCGATAAGTTAATCGGTCGTGTTTGCCGGAAAGTAAAGATAACATCTCAGGACATCGTTAAAGTAGCGATAACTGGCAATAGCACCATGATGCACCTGCTGCTTGGAATTCCTGCAACCAGTATCCGCCTGACCCCCTTTATCACTGCAATCAATCATATTCCCACGCTTTCAGCCCGCGATGTGGGTTTTGATATTCATCCCGACGCGATTGTGGATTGTTTGCCTGGTGTAGCCAGTTATGTGGGAGCGGATATCAGTGCAGGTATCTTGGCAGCTGGTGTAAACACCACCGATAAGATCACCCTCTTTATGGATGTGGGCACCAACGGCGAAATCGTCTTAGGCTCTAAAGATTGGTTGGTAGCCTGCGCTGCTTCTGCAGGGCCAGCTTTCGAAGGAGCCGGCGTATTGCATGGTATGAGGGCCACAAAAGGAGCCATCGAAGAGGTTTGGATCAATAAAGACGATTTCGAACCCTCATATCGCGTTATCGGGAATGTAAAACCCCGCGGATTGTGTGGCAGCGGGCTTATCTCCCTGTTAGCAGAGATGTTTATTACCGGTGTGGTTGAAAAGAGTGGCCGCGTCAAAATCAATTTAGATACCCCTCGCACACGACAGGGAGACCACGGTGGCGAATATGTCATCGCCTGGGGTGATGCGACTAAGGATGAAAAAGATATTGTCATTACGAATGTAGATATCGACAACCTGCTGCGAACGAAGGCCGCCATTTATGCCGGTTTTGCTGTCTTAGCCGAGAGTGTTGGATTCCCGCTGGAAATGGTAGAACAGGTCATAATAGGTGGATCGTTTGGCAAATATATCAATGTAGAAAAAGCCATTCAGATTGGGTTGCTCCCCGACATGCCCTGGGACAACTTCCAATTCCTGGGGAACACATCGGTTAAGGGTGCATATCTGGCATTGATCGACCGTGATGCGCGTGACCAGATTGCCGCTATTGCCGACAGTATGACATATATCGAGCTTTCGGCTGACAACAAATTCTACGATGCTTTTATGTCAGCCTTATTTTTGCCGCACACAGATATGTCGCTGTTTCCAACAGTGGCTGCGGCGATGGAGAAGTGAGAGTGTATACAGTGTAAACATGGTATAAAGGTATACAGGTTGGCAGATTTTGCATCCCTGTATACTTGTTTACCTGTTTACCTTGTATACCTACTAATACCAAAAAGGAGTGTCACCCATGTATATCATCGGAGAGAATATCCATATTATTTCCCCTAGTGTCAAAATAGCCCTCAAGGAACGCGATGCTGAATTTTTCAAAACATCAGCGATCAAACAAGTAGAAGCCGGGGCCGACGCTGTTGACCTTAACCTGGGACGCCAGAAACATGAATGGGAAGAGATTTTTCCCTGGATCACAAAAATCGTGCAAGAAGTGGTAGACGTGCCGCTTTGCATCGACAGCACGAATCTTCCGGCTATTGAGGCTGCCTTGAAAGTAATTACCAAAGCCAGACCAATTATCAACTCTACTTCGGCTGAAGCCGAGCGACTTGAAAAAGTTCCTCTGATAGCCAAAAAATATGATGCTCGATTAGTCGCCCTCACTCTGACAAAAAGCGGTATTCCGATTGAATCTGAGGCTAGAGTCAACATCGCATTGGAACAACTAATTCCCCGGGCCATGGAAGTGGGCATGGATCTGCCAGATTTGATCATTGACCCGTTGGTGTTGACGGTTTCTGGTTGTCAGGAGTTTTGCCCGGAGTTGATCGAGGCCGTGCGCATACTGAAGTTTGCTGGTGATCCGCCTCCCTCCATTTCCGTTGGTCTGTCTAACGTTTCGAACTCCGTCCCGAATGAAAACCGCCCTTTGATCAATCGGGTATACTGTGCCATGCTTATGGGCGCCGGTTTGGAAATGATGATCGCTGACCCATTCGATGAAAAGCAAAATGAAGTCATCCGTATGATCGAAGAACGCGACCAAAGCACTGCTCTCGGACGGCTATACATCAAACTCCACGATCAAATAGAAGCCATGGACGAGCTTAGCAAAGACGATGTGGATATGAGTGATCCTGAGCAGGCTGCTGTCTGGAAAACTGTGCAGGTATTGCTTAACAAAGTGATCTACGCCGACTCTTATTTAGAGCAATAGGCGTATCGTCTCAGTACCCATAGGGCGCTCTCCTAAATGGGTGAAGAAGGTGGGTTGGGCGAAGCGCCCACGCGCCAATACCCACCCCCCCCCCCCCGAGTGGTGATGATGGGAACC
>JBDRGC010000215.1:0-2498 GCA_043818215.1 Chloroflexota bacterium
TCGGAACCTGAACCCGAGCTATATGCTGAAGAATCCCCCTCCGATGATGCAGAACCTCTGCCCGATGACGAAGGTGGCGGCGGTCTGTGCCCCGGCTCGATGGCGTTGGGAGCGTTAATGGTCACTGGCGTTGGCATGTCTATGGCGCGCAAGCGACGGCGAAAGTAATGCTGTGATTGACTTTGGTTGCGACGCTCTGCGTCGCAACCAGATGGTGTCTGCGTTTGATGAGAAAAAAAGAGACCCGGTTCTGCGAGAGGCCGGGTCTCTTTTGGTACTCATCTTCTGGCTGTGGTGTTCTGCGTCTCTGGCAGAGCATATTCTGGATGCGAATCTACGCAATCTGGTTATGGATGATTGTTAGGATTATCGGCAAGTAGCCCTTCTTTTGCAGCAGCCTGATTGAGACGATCATCAGCTGAGAGAAAGGTAATGGGCGCTTCGTTTTCCAATACCATCCATTGATTGACGTTGATGGCAGTGGATAAATGCACGGCATTGTAGGCGCGCAGGGGATGACGTTCTAACAAGTTCCAGGCCGTGTCAATGATTGTGTCCTTGAACGCAATGAAGTTGTACCTGTTGTGGCAATCATAGCGGAAGCCTCCCGCCAAACGGCGGTATTCATCTTGTGTCACCGTCTCATCCCGTACACAACGATTGAGTGCGCTGATGACTTCTTCGATCAAGATTTCAGTGGTGACGAGTACTATTTCATTGCTGGTTGTTATTGTACGTCGCAACCAGGTACTACCTGTTTCATTGACATATATTTTTAGAAGGGCGCTGGTATCCAGATAAAATATTACCATCCTTCTTCTCGCTCCTCTATGGCGATCTCCGAGAGAGGGCCTCCCTTGCTGAACTTTTCGGTTAATTCTTCAAGTTCATCTGGTGATACCGGCGGTGTACTTGTTCCCCATTTTGGTTTTACCAGGAGACCAGTGTTTGTCAAAATTTGTACTACTCGGTCTCGCCCAGACCGGGGAGAGGGAAGGGGTTGAATACTGAACATAATTCATCTGGCCTGGTTGTGTGATCTCTAACAGGTCAAAACCCGCTCTTGAAGCCACAGATTTGCCAGACTCTCCATCCCTACACCACGTATCATAGCAATTTCACGCAATCGCGCCAGCAATTCTGGCTCAATCGCAACATAATGACGCTTGACATGCAAGTCAAATTCCATCTCCACTGCATAAGTCTGGTCATCAAAATCGGTCGTGTCGTTCATCTCCCAAAATGCGGCCATTTCAGCAATAGAGCGCGAATGAGAAATGCTGCTTAGTCTATCTTTTTCCTCGTTTGCCATAGGTCTTTTTTCCCTTTAGAACCACGCTCCTCACCCTGCAAGACTTGCACGCTCGATTTATGCAGCAAGCCCGGAGGAAGCGCGACCTGCGCGCCTATTTGTATCCACGCGTTGGTTTGGACAATGCTCGCCGGAGATTGGATGTGGGCTGCGGGTGGATGAATGAACCGTCAATCAAAATGTGCGACGCACCTCATCGTGCCCGCAGGGTATTGCGTCAGCACTTTCACAGTAAAAAGCAAAAAGAAAAAATCCGTGCAAATCAGTGTAATCCGTTGCCTTTTGGTTTTGGCTCGTCTGCGTCAGGTTTATTCCTACCGAAACTCCTCGAACCAGGCATGCAGCACATCCTCGGCCGGCTTCCCATGCACCGAAGTCGATTTGTCGTGCAGCACCGCGGGGGGATAATAACCCCGCGAAACCACGCCGCCGACCCACTCGTGTTGGCTGACAGCGGCCATGACAGCCTGGTATGCCCTGGCCTGATCCTCCAGCCCTAACTCGAGCAGAGGGTAATCTGGGGCGGGATACTTCAGCGATTCGGGGGGAATGCACTCCACAATGGGGTCAGCCAAACAGCCCGTAAGAATTCCCTCCACCGAGGGATATGCCAAACTAATGACGAGACTCTCGTTCCCGGACTGTTGCTTCCATATTAACCACATACCGTAAATATCGGCAGATATGATCCGCTCGGCTTCGGTCTGCAAATCGGCGGGGGAGGCATCGGCGTTGGCTGCCAGGGGCGCAGACCACAACACGTAGATTTGATCGATCTCATCCAGGAATCCCGGCGGGTTGAGAACCCCTTCGGGATACGATAACGCCCAGGCCACTGTGCCGCTGAAATGTTCCCGCACTTTGGCAAGCAGCTCCCGGTAACGCGCTTCCGCATCCGGGGGAACACCGGAGGGGTCACCGTTGGACAGGCTGCCGGAGGGCAGGGCCGGAGACATCCACTCGCCACCCAAGATCAGGGTTTGGACGCCGTTCTGCTCGGCCAGGTCGGCGTGATGGAGCACAAAAGCTTGATAGCGGTCGAACCAACTCACCCACCAGGGGAAATCACGTGGGGCTGATGACCACCACTCGTCCACCGCAGTGGGAAAGTGGGGCACGGGCCGCAGCGCCACATTCAGATCACGTCCCTGCGCCTGACGGATGGTGGCAGCTATCTCTAGCCAGA
>JBDRGC010000216.1:0-9383 GCA_043818215.1 Chloroflexota bacterium
CACTTCTAATCGGGTTAGTTCTTTTTTGCTCATTGTTAGTAGTTCGTCCATTTTTCCTCTGTCCTTTTTTCTTGGTTTGAAAATCTGAAAACAGGACATTTTAACTTGGGAGAAACAGGACATCTCTACTTTGGGCTGACAAGATGACGACAAGATGACGACAATCGCTTGACAACTCACTGTGCTGATGTTACAATGTTAGAGTTTCTCTGAGTGAAATATAGTTTCACACAATGAAACTCCGGGAGCGACAAATTGCCTGCAAACAAGTACACCGTTGATGTGCTCGTGCGAGGGTTAAATATTCTCACCTTGTTTAACCGTGAGAAGTCAACACTATCCCTCAAAGAAATCGTAGACCTTTCGGGTTTGAATAAGACAACCGCCTTCCGGCTGGTAAGTACTTTGAAGGAAGCAGGTTACTTGATGCGGGATTTCGATACTAAACGATACCGTCCCGGGATCAAAGTCCTGCAATTGGGGTTTACCGCCATCACTAGTATAGATTTTCGCCCGGTTGCTCATCCCTATCTGGAACAGTTATCCCAGCAGGTCGACGAGACAGTAAGTATGAGCATCCTGGATGGAATGGAGATCGTCTATGTTGACCGGGTGCGCAACCAGCAGATCATGGGTGTTGTGCTGGGATTGGGGTCACGCTTGCCTGCCCACTGTGCTTCTATGGGAAAAACCATGCTGGCTTATTTACCTCCCGAAGAATTGAAACATCGCCTAGAAAACGCAAACCTGAAGGGCCACACACCGAAAAGCCTGAGCACTCGTCAGGCGTTGAACGCTGAGTTGACCCTCATTCGCCAACAAGGTTATGCCATCAATGATGAGGAACTCGAGATTGGTTTACGTTCAGTGGCAGCACCAATTTGGGATCACAGCAAGCGCGTCGTGGCAGCGATAAACATAGCCGGGACTGCTGCCAGGACTCCCATGGAGCGAATGAAAGGCGAATTAGCTCAAGCAGTTCGTCATACTGCCTTTCAAACCTCACAAGCTTTAGGGTATACACCTTCGGAGCAATGATTCATGGATCTCGATCTCTCGCTTGCCCAGCTAGTGATTCAAGAAAAAGCACGCGTCTTCGCAACTGAGCATATTGCCCCGGTAGCAACACGCAACGATCGAGAGGAAATCTTCCCCCGCAACATCCTGAATGAGTTGGCTCCCACCGGCCTGATGGCCCCCACCTTGCCCTATGAAATGGGCGGGTTGGGGGCGGATTTTATTGGTGAGGCTCTGGTCTTCGAGGAGATCGGCAAGGTTTGCTCCTCGGTCTCCGATGTACATCTATCGGATGAACAGCGCTTAGGCGAAGTCGGAGAGGGCTTTCGAATTGCAATGAGCGCTGTGGATAATGGCCGTTATGGCCTCGCGGCGGGTTGCGTGAGGCAAGCGCAAGCCTGTCTAGATGCATGTATCACCTATAGCAAAGAACGAGAATCTTTCGGTAAACCTATTGCTTCTCATCAATTAGTGCAAGAAATGTTAGTCGAGATGGCTCTCCAGGTCGAAACGGCGCGTCTGTTGGTCTATCAAGCCTGGTACTTGAAGAACAAGGGTGTAAAGAATATCTGCCAGACTTCGTTAGCTAAACTACATGCCAGCGAGGTGGCTGTCAATGTTGCACGCACTACTGATGAACTGCCCCGCAGCAAGTTACGGGGAATGTACCCAAATAGATTCAAGGTGGAGGAAGGTCGGGTCGTTTCTGTCGTTGATTGTCGTCAGGCTGAAGAACTTCGCGATATTGTCCCAAACATCGAGAACGCTGCGAACATCGCTGAAATCGGCGTCGGTTTGAACCCGATGTGTCGCCGTAATGGAGATTTCGAAGGAGAGAAAAAAAGACGTGGTAATGTGTATATCGCCATTCGAGATAATATCTTCTATAGTGGCGATGTACACAGCGCGGCCCACATGGATATGGTGATCTATTCACCAACGGTAAAGCTGGATGACCGAATAGTTGTAGATCGGGGTAATGTACAACTTACCAGTCACTAGATATTTTTGGAAGGAGGTAGCCATAAGTTTATTAGAATAATTCAGTTCATTATCTCAGCTAACCAAATAAAATTTCTAACAGGAGAAGCATGATGAAACAAAAATGGTTGTTTATTTTTTCGGCATTACTGATGGTCAGTATGCTAGTGACTGCCTGCCAACCCCAAAAAGTCGTCGAGACCGTCGTCGAGACCGTCGTCGTGATCCAGGAGGTCGAAAAAACGGTTGTCGTAACCCAGGAAGTCGAAAAACAGGTAGAAGTTCTCGTCACATCCATACCTGCTCCAGAAGCAGAAGCCACCACCATCCGCATCGGTGGGGTCGGGCCGCTTTCCTCCCCAGGCTATGTGGTTGGTGGAATTGCCATGCAATTCACCATGAACCTGGCGGTGAAGGACATCAACGCGCAGGGTGGCATCCTGGGCAAGCAGGTCGAGTTGATCTTCGCTGACACCGAGGGGCTGCCGGAACGCGGCTCATCTGTCGCTGAGCGTTTGATCAACAACGAAAAGGTCGTGGCCATCGTCGGTGAGGCCCATAGCGCCGTAGGTCTGGCTGAACTCGAGGTGGCCCACAAGTATGGCATTCCGATTGTATTCGCAGAAACCTGGTCAGACGCGATCACCGAGACCGGCTACCCGGAAGTCTTCCGCATTGCCCCTGCCTCCACTATGAACAGCCGCGCTTCAGCCGAATGGCTGTCTGCGGTAGGTTCCAAAAGCATGGTGCTTATTGCCGAGAACACTGACTATGGCATCGGGCAGGCCGAGTCAGACAAGGTGTTCCATGAAGAACTCGGCATCACTATTCTCGATACGATCTTCGTAGAAACGAACACTACAGACTTTCAACCCATCCTCGCCCGCATCCAGGCCATGGACCCCGCCCCGGATGTTATCCGTGTGGCCATAACTGGCCAGGCCAGTTACAACCTTGAACAGCAAATGGTTGACCTGGGACTTGCGCCTTCGGAAAAGACGATCGGCGCGGCCAGCACGGACGCCAAGGCTCCCGAGTTTTGGACAAGTGTTCCCAATGGGAATTACTACGTCTTCGCAAACATCGGTTTACCGCCCAGCCTGTACAACGACACCACGAAGCATGTAGCCGAAGAGTACAGAAACGCTTTCAACTCCGAACCGTTGAGTGACGCATTGGAAGCCTACGATTCTGTCTGGATTATCGCCGACGCCATCGAGCGGGCTGGCACAACAGAGTCCCAGGCTGTCATTGCCGCGTTGGAGGAAACCGACATCGTTCTGTCTCAGGGACGTTACTGGTTCAAGTACACCAGCAAGAACCCGCTCCCAACTGACGGTAGCGTAGCAGCTTATATGTGGCACCAGTGGCCCGATCCGGCCATCCTCTTTATACAGTACTTCGAGCCCAATCAGGCATGGGAAGACGCGGCTGTCATCTGGCCGCCAGCCTACCAGACCCATGGCACACCCTATATTCCCTATGGAACAACTCCGTAGTGACTGATTTGTAAAGTGTGGAATGTGAGGCGTGAGGCGTAAAGAGTGCTTCACGTCTCGCATTCCAAAACCTGACAGGCAAACTACCAAAGGACTGTATTATGCAGATACATCCGGTTGTTGTTATTTGGTTGTTGTGCGCCGGGCCAGCCTGGGCGGCGCTTGGCGCTTGGGGCTTGCCTCGCCTCTATCGCCGAAAGGGATTGGAAGATGCGCCAGCCAGATTTATTGGCGGTATGGCAGGTCTCACGCTGGGACCCCTGTTACTCGTTCCGCTATGGCAGTTCACTCCTGATCTACGCCGTTGGTATTGGAGCGGCGGCACAGGCGTGCTTGCGGCTGTTGAACTCTATGGCCTGTTCGCTTTCCTGAATCCGAATAACCTGTGCGTTACGAATGCCGGTTACGTGGCTGATCAAGTTGCCAATGGCCTGACCATCGGCTTCATCTACGCGTTGATAGCCATTGGCCTGACGCTGATCTACTCTGTGCAGGGCGTTGTCTCTTTTGCGCATGGCCAGTTCTATATGCTGGGGGGATATGTTTCTTACTACTTCCTTCAGCTATTTGTGAATGTCAATCCCATTGTAGGCATACCGGTAGCCGGACTGGCAACCATGCTAATCGGCTTTGCCTTCGAGCGGTTTTTCCTGCGCCCCATGCACCAGGGACAAATCGAGCGGGCGGTTGAATACGCAATCCTGATAACCTTTGGACTCGGTTTCTTTCTGGAATATACGGTACTGGCTGTCGTTGGACCGTTTTCCCAGAAAGCCCCCGTCTTTACTCAGGCGCGTGTCTTGACCCTCGGGCCATTGACACTGCTTCCCAACCGGCTGGTGGCAGGCGCCGTCGGCATCCTGTTGACCTTAGCCCTGCTGTACCTCCTCCACCGTACCTGGCTGGGCAAGGCGTTGCGGGCGGTGAGTATGGATAAGCAGGCCGCAGCTGTTGTCGGGATCAACCCCCTGACGATGAACACCTTATCCTTCGGCATCGGCACGATGCTGGCCGGGATGGCCGGCGCGGCCTTGATCCCTGTCTTCACCTGGGTGCCCTGGGTGGGCGGTCCCGCGGCGGTGCGTTCCTTTGTCATCATCGTTCTGGGAGGCATGGGATCAGTACCCGGAGCGTTCCTGGGCGGGTTGATCATTGGCCTGGTCGAGGCGCTGGGCGCGGGATGTTATCCTGATCCGAGCAAAGGCGCCGCCTACAAAACGGCTTTTGGCCTGATCATCTTCGCCGCCATGTTACTCCTGCGTCCCAAGGGGTTGTTTGGGAGGGAACCATGATTCTCCGCGACTATCGTCAATGGGTGGCAACAGGCGTGCTAATCACATTGCTCGTATTTGCCCCCCTTTACCTGAACCAGTACCCGTATCAAATGGCTGTCGTCACCGGAGCCTTCTTCTACGCGATCCTGGCCTCCAGTTGGTCGTTGCTGGCCGGGACAGCCGGTCAGTTCTCGTTTGCCCACATGGCCTTTAATGACTATCGGCGCTTATACCAGCGGATTGCTTGGCCGGGACCTGGGGACAAGCCCGCTGACCGGTATCCTGCTCGGTACGCTGCTGGCGGGGATCATCGGCCTGTTCATCGGTCTGCTGTGCTTGCGACTGCGCGGCGCTTACCTGGCGTTGTTCACCATTGCCTTCTCTGAGATTCTGCGTATTGTCCTGCTCACTGAGTTCAAGTACACCGAAGGCAGCAATGGATTGGAACTGGCGCCCTTGTATGCAGGCATCACGGCACAGGCAGAGTATTACATCACACTGGCGCTGCTACTGGGCACGATGGCGCTAATGTATTGGTTGATTAGCTCGCGCTTTGGCCTGTTTATACGCGCCATGCGCGAGGACGAAGATGCGGCGGCCGCAATGGGGGTGAACGTGGTGCGCTACAAGATCCTGGTTTTCGTAATCACCAGTATGATTGTCGGACTGGCCGGTGGGGTCTTCTATCATCAAGTGGGCATCATTACGCCTAACACCATAGAATTGTTGCAGATGTCGCTGATCGTTGCCATGGCAGTCATAGGGGGGATGGAAAGCCTGTTTGGGGCCGCCGTCGGCGCTATTGTTAGCCGTCTCGCTTTGGAATTGTTGCGCGAGATCAACATACTGGGATTACACATTGAATTCGGAGCCTGGCGCTTTGCTGCCTTCGGACTGATATTAGTGTTTACTTTGCGATTCGCCCAGAACGGTCTGCTCCATCCAATCATTGACCGGTTGTTCCTGCGGCGGGTACGCCAGGAGACAGTCGCCAAGCGGATAAACAAGGGAGGCCAAAATGATCCAGCTTGAGGTACGGGATGTTCATAAAAGTTTTGGCGGCATACACGCCCTGAATGGCGTGACCTTCAGCTTGCGCGGCAACGAGTTGATCGGGCTGATCGGCCCCAACGGGGCTGGCAAGACAACGTTGACTAACGTGCTGGATGGCGTCCACAAGACCAGCCGCGGCCAGATGTGGTTCGACGGCCAGCGGATTGACGGTTTGCCCCCCTACGAGATTGCCCGGCGCGGCATCGGCCGCACTTTCCAGGTCACGCGCGCCTTTCGGCGCATGACCGTGCTCGAGAACATGTTGGTCCCTGCTATGGCTCTGCACCCAACGGCGCGCCAGCGTGATTTTCACCAGCGGGCATTGGAAGTGCTGGAATTTTTAACCATCGAACACCTGGCGAACGAATACGCGCGCAGCCTGTCGGGCGGACAGCAGAAACTGCTCGAACTGGGGCGTGTGCTGATGCTCGACCCCCAATTGATCATCCTCGACGAGCCTTTCGCCGGCGTCCATCCAAAACTGCGTGAGACGATCTGCCAGTTCATTACGACCGTTCACGCGCAGGGCAAAGCCTTTATCATCATCAGCCACGAAATGGACACGATCTTTTCTTTGAGCCAGCGTCTGTTGGTACTCAACTTTGGCCAATTGATCGCCGATGGCCCACCCGAGGTGGTGCGCATGGACCCGGTTGTGATCGAGGCATACTTGGGACGGGAAGATGAGCCGAAGAATCCGGACAGCGAGGAGCAAGACGATGACTGCGCAAAGTGATCACAACGGAACGCCTTCGCCCATGCTTGATGTTCGTGATATGTACGTCGGTTACTACAAGGACCTGCACATCCTCCAGGGCATCAATCTGATCGCTCGCCAGGCAAAGATCACAGCAGTGCTCGGCGCCAACGGCGTGGGGAAATCCACGCTGCTCAAAGCGATTTACGGTTTCCTGCCCCCAGCCTCAGGGGAAGTGACGCTGGATGGAGGTAGCCTGACCGGTATCCCTACTCACCAACGCATCCGCATGGGTCTCTCGTATGTTACGCAGCAGCCCAGCATCTTCGCCTGGATGAGTGTGGAGGAGAACCTGGAACTCGGCGCGTGGACGTTCAAGAATGACCCGGCGCGTATCCGACGCAAAATCGAGGAAAACTACGAGCGTTTCCCGGTGCTGAAGGATCGCCGAAAATCCAGGGCCGGCACGCTGTCTGGTGGGCAGCAGCGCATGGTGGAACTAGGCCGCACCCTGATGACTGAACCCAAGGTGATCCTGGTGGATGAACCGACCGCCGGGCTGGCCAAGATGTTGACCGAGGAAGTCTATCGCATGTTGGCTGGCCTGCGGGACAATGAAGGCATCACACTGGTTCTGGTGGATCAGGAGATCCGTCAGGCGCTCAAGATTGCTGATTACGTTTACGTGCTCGAATTGGGCCGCAACAAATTCGAAGGACCAGTAGAGGAGTTCACCGACCTGGAAAAGGCATTCTGGGTGTAATTCAATACTTGGTCGAAAGCGAGAACGCACATGCCGGACATGATCCTGTATAACGGTAAGTTGCATACCCAAGACTCAAACTATCCCCAAGCCACGGCCGTCGCTGTCTGCGACGGCCGTATTCTCGCTGTTGGCATGGATACCGAGATACAGTCTCTGGCTGGCAATCACACCCGGCAAATTGACCTGGATGGTCGCAGAGTGCTACCGGGCCTGACCGACTCCCACTTCCACTACTACGACTGGGCGCTCAATCGGCGGCAGTTGGAACTTGCCGACACGGCTTCGCTGGCAGATGTGCATGCGCGGGTTGCAAAGGTGACAGCCAAAACGCCGCCCGACAACTGGATACTCGGTCAGGGCTGGAACGAGACGCGCTGGCCGAACCCTCGCCTGCTCACCCGCGCCGACCTGGATGATCTGACGCCTGCCAACCCTGCCATCCTCTGGCGCAGTGACATGCACCTGGCTGTAGCCAATTCACTTGCCCTGCGCGAGGCGCATATCAACGCGGAGACGCCGGATCCGTCTCAGGGAGTGATTGACCGGGACGCCTCTGGTCAGCCAACTGGCGTGCTGAGAGAACTGGCCATCAATCTGGTGCGGGAGGTCATTCCCCCACCAACAGAGGTTGAGACGGTCGCGGCCACACGCGACGGGTTTACTGAATTACATCGACTGGGACTGACCGGTGCCCACGACTACCGCATTATGGGAGGCGCGGATGGCCCGTTGGCTTTCCGCGCTTACCAACATCTGCATACCGCTGGTGAGTTAACCCTGCGGATGTGGATGCTGCTTCCCGGTGAACAATTGAATCAGGCTATTGAGTTAGGTCTACGCACCGGCTTCGGTGACGACTACCTGCGCGTCGGGCATGTCAAATTCTTCTCAGACGGAGGGCAAGGCGCCCGCACGGCCTGGATGCTGGAACCGTATGAAGATACCGCCAGTTGCGGTATGCCGCTCACGCCGATGGACGAGATCGCCGATGCCGTGCGCCGTGCCCACAAAGCCGGCCTGGCGGTGGCCATCCACGCCATCGGCGACCGGGCAAACCGCGAATTGGTGACTGCCTTCGAGCAGGTATTGAGCAGCGAGCAAGTCGCCGCGCCCAGCGCCCCGCATCGCATCGAACATGCGCAAACCATTCGCCCGGAAGATGTGCGCCGGCTGGGACGATTGGGCGTCGTGGCCTCGGTACAACCCATCCATGTCCCCGATGATTACCCAATGATCGAGAAATCAGTGGGGCCGCGCGGGCGTTGGACTTATGCTTTTCGGGATTTATTGGCGGCAGGTGTGCCCTTGGCTTTTGGCTCCGATTGCCCGGTGGCCAACCCCAATCCGATGTGGGGCATCCACGCCGCCGTCACCCGCCAAATGCGGGATGGCACGCCAACTGGCGGTTGGTATCCGGGTCAATGTCTGAGTGTGGCCGAGGCTGTCTGGGGATACACGATGGGTGCCGCGTTAGTCAGCGGCCGCCAGGCAGATTTAGGCAGCCTCACCCCCGGTAAACTGGCAGACCTGGTCGTTCTCGACCGCGACATCTTTACGATAGACCCGATGGAGATAGCCCATACCCGGGTGATGATAACCATCTTTGATGGGCAAGTAATCTACAGAAATTAGAGTGACCTGATGTCCCCCCTTTCGTCTCCCCCACGCGGCATGTACTTCGATGAGTTTCAGATTGGCCAGACCTTCACCAGTCCCGGGCGCACTATCACTGAAAGTGACATCGTGACCTTTGCCGGCCTCTCTGGCGATTTCAATCTAATCCATACCGATGCGGAGTATTGCAAAACCTCGCCCATAAGACAACGCATGGCTCACGGCCTACTTTGCCTTTCCATCGCCTCCGGACTGGCCCTGCGCACCGGCATGCTTGAAGGCACATTGATGGCCTTCCGCAAAATCAATGAGTGGAAATTCGTCGAGCCAGTCTTCATTGCCGACACAATCCACGTTGAGATGGAAATTACCCAGACTAAAGCCTTTCCTCATCTTGGTGGAGGTGCAGTGGTGATCGCTATTCGCGTCAACAATCAGGAGGAAGTGACAGTGATGAAGGGAGTGTGGACGATATTGGTGAT
>JBDRGC010000217.1:0-4612 GCA_043818215.1 Chloroflexota bacterium
CTAGTCCCTAGTCCCTAGTCCCTAGTTATACCCACACACAAATTCCGCGTCAAGCCAGGGGAGCAGCACTCACTTAAAATGTTTGAATCTTTAAGCCCGCAACTCGGGGTAAATCGAACCTCCGTGCTATAATCGCGTCAACCGACCGCCGACCGCCGACCGACGACCGACGACCGCCGACCGCCGACCGCCGTCCGCCGACCGCTGACCGCAGACTCGCAGACTCGCAGACTCGCAGACTCGCCGACTACCCGACTACAAGACTACCCAATGTCCTTCGTCCACCTCCACACCCACACCGAATACTCTCTCCTCGACGGCTTCTGCAATATCCCGAAGCTGGTCAAGCGCACCAGGGAAATGGGGATGCCTGCGCTGGCTATCACCGACCATGGCACTATGTTCGGGGTGATAGATTTTTACAAAGCGGCCATTGCCGAGGGGATCAAGCCCATCATCGGAATCGAAGCATACCTGGCCGCGCGGGGCATGACCGACCGCGTTGCCAGATTGGATAAAAAATCCAGTCACTTGCTGCTATTAGCCGAAAACGAGACGGGGTACAAGAATCTGCTGGAAATTGCCTCCGCGGGACAATTGGAGGGCTTTTACTATTATCCGCGCATCGACCATGACTTTTTGGCTGGTCACGCTGAAGGGCTGATTTGCGCTTCGGGGTGCATGGCAGCCGAAATCCCGCGCGCTATCTCCCAGGGAGATTTGGAGGAAGCGCGTAAAACAATAGACTGGTATTACGACCTCTTCGGCCCAGACAATTTCTTCCTCGAACTCCAATTACACGAAATCCCTGAACTAGAGAAAATCAACCAGACCCTGCTAGAGTTGGGGCCGCATTACGGGGCGCGTTACATTGCCACCAACGACCTTCATTACATCAACCCCGAAGACGCCAAATTGCAAGACATCCTTCTCGCCGTGCAAACCGGCTCACTTTTGAGTGACCCCAAGCGCATGCGCATGACGGATGGCACATACTATTTGCGCTCGCCGGAAGAAATGGCCGCCCTCTTCTCCGATGTGCCCGAAGCAATCAGCAATACCCTGTTGATCGCCGAGCGCTGCGAATTGGATCTAAGTCGCAAAGGCTACCACCTGCCTGACTTTCCCGTGCCGGAGGGCTTGACGGCGGAAACACACCTGCGCCAACTCTGCGAAGAAGGGCTGCGCCGCAGGTACGGAGATCAAGCCGAATCATCGCAAATACGCGAGCGGCTGGAATATGAGTTAGGCGTCATCCACGAGATGGGCTTCGATGCTTATTTCCTGATCGTGTGGGACCTGTGCATGTACGCCAAACGCGAGGGGATTTGGTACAACGCCCGCGGCTCTGCGGCTGGCTCCATTGTGGCTTACACTCTGAATATTACGCTGGTCGATCCCATCGAGCATGGGCTGATCTTCGAGCGATTCCTCAACCCGGGGCGCGTTTCCATGCCCGATATCGACCTGGACTTCCGCGACGACCGACGCGCCGAAATGATGGAATACTGCGCCCATAGGTACGGCGATGACAAAGTCGCGCAAATCATCACCTTCGGCACCATGAAGGCCCGCGCCGCCATCCGCGACGTTGGACGCGTAAAAGATATTCCCCTCAACGAGGTGGATCGGATTGCCAAGCTGATTCCCAATGTCCCTGGCAAGCCGGTCTCCATCGAAGAAGCTTTAAAAACTGTCCCCGAATTCAAAAAAGTCTACGAATCTGCGGCCTACCTGCGAGACTTGATCGACACCGCCAAAGGCATGGAGGGCGTGGTGCGCAACTCTGGCACCCACGCCGCGGGTGTGGTGATCACAGACAAGGCGATCATCGAATACGTGCCTCTGCATCGCCCCACCGGCAACACCCAAGACAGCCCCATCAAAACTGTCACCCAATTCGCTATGTCAGTGGTTGACGATTTGGGCCTCCTCAAAGTGGACTTTCTCGGGCTGGCGACCCTCACCACAATGGCACGCGCCTGCGATTTGATCCGCGAGCGCCACGGCATTGACTTCAATTTGGATAATATTCCCCTCGATGACCCGGGTACTTACGAATTAATGGGGCGCGGCGAAACGGCTGGTGTATTTCAAGTCGAGGGTTCAGGAATGCGCCGTTACCTGACCCAGATGAAGCCCCATAACCTGGACCACGTCATCGCCATGGTAGCTCTCTTCCGTCCCGGCCCGATGGACTTTATCCCCAGCTATATCAAACGCATGCACGGTGAAGAGGAAATCACATACCTGCACCCAAAGCTGGAACCCATTCTCGAAGAAACCTACGGGATAACCGTCTACCAGGAACAAATCATGTACACCGCCATGAGTCTGGCCGGGTACACTGCCTCCGAAGCTGACTTCCTCAGAAAAGCTGTAGCAAAAAAGAAATCAAAGGCACTCCTCAAGCAGCGCAGCCGTTTTGTCAGAGGAGCTATCGAGAACGATATTCCCACAGACATCGCCGATAAAATCTTCGACAACTGGGAGGCCTTCGCCCGCTACGGTTTCCCCAAAGGCCACGCCGCCGATTACGGCGTCATCGCCGTGCAGACAGCTTACCTCAAACTGCATTACCCCGTCGAGTATATGACCGCCCTACTGGCCGTCGAGCAGCACAACACCGATAAAGTGGCCCTCTACGCTGCCGACTGCCGCCGCATGAACATCGAGGTTCTGCCGCCCGATATCAACACCAGCCAGTGGGACTTCACCATCGAAGATCACGATGACGGAACCGCCTCCATCCGCTTCGGGTTAGGCGCCGTCAAAAACGTCGGCCACGGCCCGGTCGAAACTATCATCAACGCCCGTGGCAACCAACCATTTACGGAACTCAACGACTTCGCCCGCCGGATAGACTTGCGCAAAGCCGGCAAGCGAGCACTCGAAAGCCTTATCAAAGTCGGCGCGCTCAATGCCCTGGGGCCGCGCCCCGCTTTGCTCGAATCCCTCGACCGCATCGTGGCTATCAGCGCTTCCCATTTCAAAGCCGCCGATGCTGGACAAATGTCCCTCTTTGGACCCCAAACCGGTCTGGTCGCCGAAATAAAACTGCCCGCCGCCGTCACCAAGGTCACTCGCCGCGAGCAGCTCAATTGGGAGCGCGACCTCATCGGATTGTACGTCTCTGATCACCCCCTCAGCCCAGTGATGGATGTCATCACCCAAAACGTCAGCCACTTCTCCGCCGAGCTTGCCGAAGCCGAGGCTAACCAATTTGTGCGCGTGGCCGGGCTGGTCACCCACGTGCGGCCTCACACCACCAAGAAAGGCGACCCAATGGGCTTCGTCACCATCGAAGATTTGCAGGGCACTATCGATCTGGTGATTTTCCCGCGCATCTGGTCGAAATACTTTGATCTGATCGATTTCGATAATATCATTTTGGTCGAAGGCCGGGTGGACGCCCAGAGAGGCGAGCCAAAAGTGCTGGTGGATAAAATCACTAGTGAATTGACGCGGGTAGCCCCTCTGGATGATTCTCCCCCTGGGATGAAAACTGCCCCTGCCGGAAAAACGGACGGGGGCCGAGGGTTGGTAGCTGCCCCCCAGCATTCTGCACCGCCCGCAGCGGATCCTGCCCCCGCTCCGACCCCCAGGCAGGTGACCGAAACCCCCGCACCCTACGAATGGGACGAGGAGGACATGCCCCCGCCCCCCGACGCCTTCCCGCCGGGCTGGGGTGACACCACTGCCGCCGCTGACGTTAATGGCATGGCGCTGGAACCTGCCATGTCCGAACCTCCCAGGGCTGCCAGTCCTGTTCCCCAGGAAATGGAATCACCTTCTCCCCCTGTCCCGCCTCCTCCGCAAACGGCGCCCGGTCTGGCCGCAGTCGATGGCGAGTCTGGCGAGGCAGTTAAGTCCGAAGTCCCGGAGAAAGTCCTGCGGCCTATCGTCCCCCCGCTGCCCCCTGCGGGCACCGACAGCATCCATATAGTCACTGTCATACTGCGGCCGACAGATAAGGTGCGCGATAAATTATTGCTGCGGCGCATTTTTGGCACCATGATCAGCTGCCCCGGCAACGATCGTTTTGCCTTCCATATTTTCGAAAAGGGGCGGGGGCATTTGCTGGAATTCCCCAACCTGACCACAGGCATAAGCCCGGAGTTGGTTGCGCAGTTGAGCAAGCTAGTGGGGCCAAACAACGTCCGCGTGGAGCCGATAACGTTTTAGTAGAGGTGGGGGGTGTCTGGTTTTTGTGGGTTGGTATGATGGTATATTGGTGTATTGGTGTGATGGTATATTGGTATATTGGTATGTTGGAATATTGGTGTATTGGTGTATTGGTGTATTGGTGTATTGGTATATTGGTGTATTGGTATACTCAACACGGTCACAAAGTCACACTTTGGAAGTACTGAAATAGGACGCGGACGAGCATGGAATAACGCGGGTAAAGAACAAAAAAAATCTGTAATCGTCAAGAGTACCTTAAACAACATGTCATTGCGAATGGAACGCAGTGAAATGCGGCAATCTCCAACTCGCTAAGGAGGAGATTGCTTCGCCGGAAAAGCTGGCTCGCAATGACTTATGTTCATGTTTTTGTTGACCAGTACACAAAACAAAAAATCCGCGCTTTTCCGCGTCGCGGCGTCCT
>JBDRGC010000218.1:0-2053 GCA_043818215.1 Chloroflexota bacterium
AGCAGGCTCCACATTACTGCCGCCAGCTCAGAGATGCGCGCTTGCTGTTGGAGCGTAAAACCCATCGCGACCACCACAGCCAGCATGGCCAAAGGCCCGAAGAAGCTGGGCACTGCAGTAGCGAGGGTTTGCGAACGCAACGTGACATGCACATGTCGAGCAAAGGCCATCAGGAAACGTTCCCGGGCCTGGTTCTGACGACCGAAACCCAGTATTAGTCGCGCCGCGCCCAGAACTTCGCTCAAGACGCCCAGCAGCACATTGGCTGTCTCGGTGTTTCGCTTGCCCAAGCTGTAGCTGATGCGATGCAAGAGCATGAATGGCACACCAAGCAGCACTGCGAGACTTATCGCTGTGAGAGTCATGGGGGCATTCAGCCAAATCGGCACAGCCAAATAGATTGCCAACTGGACAACCCGGGCCAGCAGGGTCGCCAAATGACCGAGTGTGTCCCCGATGGTGTTGAGTTCCCTGTTCAGGGTGTTCAGCAGTCGGCCGTGATCCGAGCCACTGAAAAACTCCCATCGGGCCTTGAAAAAGGCGTGCAGGGCGTCGCCAAAAAGGCCACGTAAGACAGCGTATTTGATCAACAGAATCGCGTAGCGAATTGCGACCGCCAGTGTGCCTTTAAGCAGGTTCAATGCAACGAAAAGTAGTCCCAGCAGCCAGAAACTGGGTGACCAGCCGAAAGCCGCAAAGCCGCTGAGTACAACCTGTGTGATACGACTGGGTTTTACCAATGTTGGGTCAATCAGGAAATCTGCCATGGGAACAACCGCTAGGATAGACATGGCGGCCGTTGCGCCCTCCACGACCAGGAGCAGGAAAAGCAGGCCAAAATGCCTGGGGTAGCGGGTCAGAAACTCGCTGAATATCGCAACGATGCTGGAGGTTTTTTTCACAGGTTCAGACATATTGACCACGTGGGCCGGGTGCATTATGGCTCCAGTTCATTGCAGCCAGTCACGGTTGTTCCGCAGGAAGTGTGCCCCGAAGCGCGCACGAATCTCTCCATGCAGCGGTCGTCCCCGATAGGCATCTACCGCATCCGTCGGAAAAATTTCCCAGAAGCGCCTCTGCAGGGCTTCATCATCTTCGTTGGGTTGCCAAGAACCATTCAGGCGCTCGGCCATTTCGATAACAACGTCGCGGATTTCTTCAGGGGTGTTTTCGATTAGTTTGATGCCTTTAGATGCGTAGTCGGAAGTGTTCAGGCAGAACCCGACGCCGTGGTTAAAGATTTCGCTAAACGCCAACTCTCGATTCTCAACCGCCGCCCAATGATGCTTAGTAATACCGAGAAACCGTGTCCTGAAAGTGAAGAGATAACCTAGTGGGACCATGTTCACATATGCAATTGGACGGCGAAATATAAGCGGCACGGCATCGAAACCAGTTCCCACTGAAATACAAAACTCACACTTTGCACCTAGATAAATATCCATAAAATCACTGCGCATCCCATTCGTAGCGAAATCAATGACTTGTGGGTAAAATATCTTCATACCCTCAAGGACTTCCGCACCCATCCGGATCACGAAGTAACCGCGATCGGCCAGAGCCTCGGCAGCCAGGATGTAGTTTTGGATATCTGAGTCGCGGTAGTTGTGTTCTCTCCAGTCCCCCGGTTGGTGTGCATCTAGATAGGCGCTATCGCGGACGATCAGACAGACAAATGGGGCACCTTGCGGAATCCCCATCGTCCGTATACCAGCCTCACCGCGAGCCTCTTCTTCAGGGGTAAGTTTCAGATGGGGCGGGAATCTGTCCAACAGGTTATGCACATCTCGATCATGTTGGGTGTTGTTGCCGATTTCATGAATTGCGCCCCCGGGTATCAGCTGATTGACTCGGCTGGCGCGGGCCAGTATCCAGTAAGGCCAGATCCGCAAGACCCGCTTCAACATGATTGCCAGCTGCTGATTGCAAATTGATCTTTCCATGTAGAAAAGATCCACATGGCGTTGTTTTGGCACATTAATGCCGGCATCTCGCTCGCAGAGGTACATCTCGGTATTGGCAGCAAAGTGGCCGAGGCGCGCACTGATCAAGC
>JBDRGC010000219.1:0-7226 GCA_043818215.1 Chloroflexota bacterium
AGCGCTGGTTGAGTAGCTGCGCTCTTTGCAGCGTATCGATATCATGCCCGTAGGGTAAACCAAGCGGCTTGACCAAGCTCTATCCTTTCTTGCCCCCCTAACCCCCCAACCTTGGGGGGAATCTGCTCCCCCAGACTTGTCCTGTGAAGTCCCCGACCGCGAAGTCCCCGCGAAGTGCCCGCGAAGTGCCCGCAGGGTGCAGGGTGCAGGGTGAAGGGGGAAGGGAGTGGGGAGTTTATCGAATGGGTACACTCTTGCGGTCGGTGTGACACCCCGAGTCAAAATCTTTTTCTGAAAATCTATAGACAGGCCCATCGAGGTGATTTGTTATGAAAAGAAACCGTTTTTTAGTACTCATAGAACAAGATGAAGATGAAATATACGTTGCTTCTGTTCCAGCGTTAAGAGGCTGTCATACACAGGCAAAGACTTTTGAAGGACTATTACCGCGTGTTCGTGAGGCTATTGAATTGTGTCTGGAAGTAGAGTCTCAAGAAGACCCTCCCATGCGCTTCGTAGGCGTGCAGCAAATTGAAATTTCGGCATGAGTAAACTACCGCCTATTCAACCCCGCAAGATGTGCCGCATCCTTGAACTGCTTGGCTTCGAAGCGATCCGTCAGCGGGGAAGCCACATCTATTATCGACATCCCGATGGACGAACTACAGTTGTCCCCTTTCATTCCGGGGAAGACCTGGGACGGGGGCTGGTACGTAGTATTCTGAGAGATACTGAGATATCCAGGGAAGATTTTCTAAAATTGCTTCACCGTAGATAGTGGGTCTTTTGGAGTGTAAATTGAGTATTATCTCAATACTATGCCCCCCTCCCCAACCCTGGGGGGAACGATGCTCCCCCAGGATTGGGGGCCGGGGGGCGAAGGGGAATGACACAGTGATTGGATGTGATGGCAGAGATGCGTGATACAATCGTTGAATAAAAGGAGTGTAACTGAGATGGATGCTGTAGTGAATACTACCATGATGCAACCCCTTCCCAGGATAAAGGGTTTGCCAGCCGCCCTTCCATTGGACAATGCTGTGCGGATTGAACTTGCGGAAGGTGTGCCTGTTTTTAAAGCTCCTTATTCGGTACAAAAACGGATCGAGACATTACTCACGAGAAAACGCCAATCTCGGATAATCGCTGATGAGGAGAAGGAACTGGATCGTTATGAAGAAATCGATGATTATCTGAGTTTTGTAAACCGGGTGATTCGTAATCTTATTCAGGCAGAGCGAGTAAAAGAGGCTTGATCTTTGGTTCAGCGGCGAAAGATACCCCCCTCTGTTCAAGACTTGGTACATCAAAGAGCAAAGGGATTGTGTGAATATTGCCATACCCAGGAGCGTTGGCAGTACATACCCTTTACGATCGATCATGTGATTCCACTAGCTGAAGGGGGCAAAAATGATCCTGGTAATCTTGCCCTTGCTTGTTTTCATTGCAATCGCAGGAAGAGCAGTCAAGTACAGGTGGTGGACCCAGTTTCTGCAAAAAGAGTATCTCTTTATAATCCCAGGGAAGATGATTGGCAGAAACATTTCATCTGGTCTTCTGATGGTCTACATATTGTAGGATTGACGCCAGTGGGACGGGCTACAATAGCAGCCTTAGATTTAAACCGTGAGAGGGTTACCAACATTCGTTCAGTAGATATTGCAGTTGATCGCCATCCCCCTTCTGATGACCCAGTGCAAAAAGCCTGAGTTTTGTCCCATCTCGATATTTCGGGGTAACACGAACAAGGTTCCTGGATTTATTACAAATACCTGGGGTGACTACTCAGGCTATGTAAGCGTTCACCTCCCCTATGCTCTAGCCGCCGTCCCTCGCGAAGCATCCCTGTGGGACTGCGGCGGTATTCACAACCAGGTACATTCTTTTACTCATAAACCTGCGCCGGGGACGGCGCAATGAGCGGGGGGAGCTGAACGCTTACAGCCTGTGACATGATCGAACTCTCCGGCTTGAAGCCCGGCGAAGATATCGACATCGAATTCACCGGCCTGCGTCCCGGCGAAAGATTGTATGAAACCCTTTTCGCCGATAACGAGCATCCAGCCTGCACCGAACACGAAAAGATATTCGTCAACCATAACGGCGCCAGCCATCCGCCAGAACGATTTGCGCAGCAAGTTGAAACCCTAATCCAAGTGGCCTTAGCCGGGGACGAAACAGCAACCCGCGATTTGCTGCGGCAGCTCGCTAGCGCCGGTTGAACCTATTAGCGCTGGTTGAGTAGAAAAAAGCGCCGGTTGAGTAGGGTGACACGTTTTTCGTCACCCGTATCGAAACCTAGCGGCTTAACATCAACCCGCTCCCTTGGTTTCGATACATTGCTCCGCAAAACCGGCTCCGCAACACTCAACCAGCGTTCGCTCTATACATTAGCGCTGGTCGAGCACTATCTCTTGCCCCCCCTAACCCCCCAACCCTGGGGGGAACGATACTCTCCCAGACTTGTCCTGCGAAGTCCCCGACCGAAGGGAGTGGGGAGTTTATCGAAGGGATTGGGGGCCGGGGCCGGTCGGGGGCTAGATCTGTTCGTGATACAATAGCAGGAAAATAATGAAAGGAGGTTGCCAAGATGACGGCTGGAATGTTTACAATTGAAATTCCTCATGAAGTGATCCATACAACGCGTATGACTCCACAGGAAATGAAGCAAGAACTGGCTATCTATCTATTTCAACGGGGGAAGTTATCTTTTGGAAAAGCACGCGAGATGACTGATATGACAGTGTGGGCTTTTCAACAATTGTTGGGCAGCAGAGATATACCCATTCATTACGATGTGGATGATTATGAAAATGACTTGGCAACCTTACGAGAGCTTGGCCGCTTATGAAAGTTGTAAGCGATGCCTCTCCACTTGTCAATCTAGGGAGGATAGGAAGACTGGGTCTTCTGCAGCGTCTTTATGGAGAATTGATAATACCGAAAGCAGTTTGGCAAGAAGTGGTTGTGGATGGGGCCGGGCAACCGGGCGCAGTTTATGTAAAGAGCGCTGACTGGATAAAGATTCGAACGGTTGCTAATAAGCCGCTAGTGCAGTCTTTTCGTCAGGGTTTGGATGCTGGAGAAGCAGAAGCTATTGCGCTGGCTTTGGAAATAGATGCAGATTTACTGCTCATGGACGAGCGTCTGGGTCGAGAGGTGGCTCACCATTTTGGGGTGCGATATACAGGATTGATTGGGGTGTTGGTAGAAGCGAAACACAATGGACAAATCAGCGAAATCAAGTCTCTCTTGAATGATCTGCGTTATAAAGCTGGGTTTCGAGTAAGCGATTCACTCTACATGCGTGTTTTACATGACGAGGGGGAAATATGAAGCACTCCCATGTGGCAATCTCCCCCTTCTTCGCGGTGTCATTGCGAGCCACCGCATTAACCTGCACTTGCCGCAGGTGCAAGTGTATGGCGTGGCAATCTCCTCCTTAACCACCTGTCATTCCGGCCAGAGATCATCTTCCATACCGCCGCCCATAAACATGTGCCGCTGATGGAAGAAAACGTCGTTGACGCGGTCACCAGTAGCGCCGGTTGAGTATAGTAGCGCCGGTTGAGTAGGGTGACACGTTTTTCGTCACCCGTATCGACATAGTGCCCCGCAGGGGTAAACCCAGCGGCTTAACACGAACCAACCCCTTAACGTCAACCCGCTCCCTTGGTTTCGACTGCGAAGCGCTCAACCAGCGTTCGCTCTAAATTATCAGCGCTGATTGAGAAGGGAGGGGGGAATGGGGAACATGGAGAGGAGGAAGGGGGTTGTTTTTTTATGGACGTGAAGATTTTGTGTTAGTATCATCATCAAGTTAATGTGTGATTGGATTGTTAGAATCAAACAAAGGAGGTTTTCCATGCTTCCACAAACTATTCAAGTTGAATTGCCCGGTACATTGCTTGAACGAGTTCGCATTGAAGCCGTAGATGACGTCCGAGATCTTATTACCTCTCTACTCGAGGAGTATGTGCAGGATTTGGAGAATGCTCAACGATGGCAGGCTTATGAGGCCTATTATGCGTCTCGTACTTTAGAGGATGAATCCGAAGAGCTAGCCCTACTGTTCGATTTCGCATTTGCTGACGCTGAAGTGTCCGGTGAAATGGAATCATGAACCAGCCTATTCGACGAGGTGATCTATTCTGGGCAAACCTTGATCCGACGATCGGCGTTGAGATAAAAAAAAACGAGACCTGTGATTGTGGTGTCGAATGATGTGATCAATCAACGCAGTCGGTTGGTCATCGTGGTGCCCCTGACGACGAACGTTGCACATCTTTCACCCAGTCATGTGTTAATCCCTTATGGTGAAGGTGGTCTGAGTCAGGACTCAAAGGTTCTCACTGAGCAGATTCGGGCCATGGATAAGCAACGGCTAACCACAAAAATTGGCTCCCTATCAGAGCGATTAATACGCCTGATTGAACGAGCAATTTGCAATTCTTTGGATATGTGAAATTGGAACATCATAACTTCGAGCGCGTTTGTGATGCGGGAGCAGGGGGTGGATATGGGCAACCCGATCAAGATCGTAGACTTGGCCAGAGATATGATCGAGCTATCCGGCCTGAAAGTGGGAGAAGATATCGACATCGAATTCACCGGCCTGCGTCCCGGCGAGAGATTGTACGAAACCCTTTTCGCCGATAACGAGCATCCAGCCTGCACCGAACACGAAAAGATATTCGTCAATCACAATGGGGGCCAAGCCGTGCCAGAACAATTTGCGCAGCAAGTTGAAACCCTAATCCAAGTAGCCTTAGCCGGGGACGAAGAAGCAACCCGCGATTTGCTGCGGCAACTTGCTATCGCCGGTTGAGTAGAAAAAATAGCGCTGGTTGAGTAGGGTGACACGCTTTTCGTCACCCGTAACGCTTGTACTGAGTAGCGACAGCGTATCGAAGTGAAACCCAGCGGCTTCACACAAACCAATCACTCAACGTCAACCCGCTCCCTTGGTTTCGACTTATAAGGTTATCCCCAAAGGGGACAATGTGCGCCTGTCCCGCGCAGCCCCCTGGTAGGGGGGAGAGAAGCGAGGGAACTAACGCAGCGGAGCGCGGCAACCTCCTCCTTCTCATCCTCCTCCCGCATCGGGGGGGCCGAGGGGGGTCAAACGGTATGGAAAGCGAAAAACGGGAGGAGATGTGATACAATGAACACCAAATATGTTCAAATGAATAAAAATAGTGTTCATTATGACGAAGACAATGCTTACAAGGCTTTTTACATCTCGAGTGCGGGTACGGCTCCTTACTCTGTTCCTGACTCACCCAACCGAAGAGTTCTACATTCGCCAGATCAGCAGGCTTACCGCTCAGACCTACAACAATGTCCGTAAGGAACTCCAGAATCTGGCTCAATTAGGTCTGATCATTGGGGAACGCCGTGCCAACGCAATCCACTATCGTGTAAACGTGGAGCACTTTCTGTTCCCCGAACTCAAGCGCATAATTTTAAAGACTGAAGCGGTGGGAGATAAGTTGAGGCAGACTTTCTCAGCGGTGGGCGGCGTCCGTGTTGCTTTTATCTACGGCTCTGTTGCCAAAGGGAGCGAGGTGGCTTCCAGCGACATTGACCTGATGGTCATCGGCAACGTTGAACTGGATGTATTGGATCGTAGTATCGACAGCATAGAAGAGGAAATTGGCCGCACGGTAAACTATACCCTTTTCGGGTCTGACGAATGGCGGGGGAGGGTAGCGCAGGGAAATTCTTTTATCATGGATATCTTGACTCACGAGAGAATCTTCCTGATTGGAGACCAAAGTGACCTATAAATCCTTGATTCGAGCTGGACTGGTCGAGTCTTACCAGGTTCCACGGGTAGAGATCGATGCCTTGCTAGAAGTCGCTCGCCGGGACGTTAAGACGGCCCAGCAACTCGCCAACATCAATCTGGATTGGGCCCTTATCGTGGCTTACAATGCCGCATTGCAGGCTGGTCTGGCGTATGTATATGCCGAAGGTTATAGACCCAAGGGTGCGAACCGTCACATGACAGTCATTCGTTTTCTTCGGGTAGCTCTTGATGCCTCGTTCAAGCCAGAGTTAAATCGACTCGACCGAATACGTAGGAAGCGTCACCAGGCTGTTTATCGCATGGCAGGGGCTGTTTCGGAAAGCGAAGCAAAAGGGACTATCGAGTTTGCAGAAGATTTTGTAAACCAGCTTGCCAGCCTCATTTAGGCAAGAACGCGCGGCCTGGGGCTATCGCGTAGTACTCCCCTCCCCCCTTGCTCCCTTGCTCCCCTGCTCCCTTGCCCCCTCTCCCCTGCTTCCTCTCCCCTCCACCCTCCAGCCATCATGTCGCCCTGGATTTACTCGCCTTTGTGGATGACAACCTTGAAAAAATCGGTGCGACCATCCACGGGGTGCGTGTTTTGGGGTCGCTGGAAAAAATCCCTGCTTTGGTGGACGCGGACGCGTACCATATCCAGGAAGTCATCATCGCCATGCCGACTGCCTCTGGATCGATCATTCGCAAAGTCGTGCGGGCCTGTGATGCCGCCGGGGTTTCATCGAAGATCCTGCCGGGGGTTTATGAACTGCTCTCTGGGGATGTCAGCGTCAAGCGGTTGCGGGATGTCGATATCAGCGATTTATTGCGGAGGGACTCTGTTCTGGTTGATTCTGCCAAAGTGGAGCAACTGCTGTCTGGCAAGCGAGTTCTGGTGACCGCAAAGTTCCGATGTGTTTACGGGAGCGCCAGCGGCTCGATCCCTTCAGCGCCGGTTGAGTAGAAAAATAGCGCTGGTTGAGCATAGTAGCGCTGGTTGAGTAGGGTGACACGCTTTTCGTCACCCGTATCGCTTGTACTGAGTAGCGATAGCGTATCGAAGTGAAACCAAGCGGCTTAACGCCAACCAATCACTTAACGTCAACCCGCTCCCTTGGTTTCGATACGCTTCGCACTCAACCAGCGTTCGCTCTATGCCATTAGCGCTGGTTGAGTGGGTGACACGCTTTTCGTCACCCGTATCGACGTAGTGCCACGCAGGGGTAAACCCAGCGACTTGCCCAAGTTCTCATCCTTCCGGGAACCCCGCCCATTTGCTGGTGATCGGGTACGGTGAGAACAGCCTGTATGCGCTCGAAAGCCACCTGGCCAGGCATGGTTACGATCCAGACCATCTGCAAGTAGTGGTGGCCGACTTGCGCCTTCCCTCCCTGTCATTGCGAGCCACCGCATTTGTGGCGTGGCAATCTCCTCCTCC
>JBDRGC010000220.1:0-2052 GCA_043818215.1 Chloroflexota bacterium
GAAAAAAAATGTTTCTTTCTTTGCGAATTTGCTTCATGGAAAAAAATCTTTCTCTCCCATATCATTTCTTCTCAAATCGGATGCGTGGATTAAGCACCGCATAACTTAAATCAACCAGCAAGTTCACGCCCACAAAAATTAGTGAGACAATCAGGACCACCCCCTGGACGACGGGAAAGTCCCTGTTGAAGATCGCCTCGATGACCAGTCGGCCCACGCCCGGCCAAGCGAATATCGTCTCGGTGACCACCGCCCCGCCAAGAAGGCGCGCAAACTGAATTCCGAGCAACGTTACAATGGGGATAGCGGCGTTTCTAAGCGCGTGGCGAGACAGCACATGGAACTCGTGCAGCCCCTTTGCCCGCGCCGTGCGGATATAATCCTGGTTCAAGACTTCAAGCATACTGGAGCGCACAAGCCGCGCCAGGCGCCCGGCGACAATAGTCGAAAGGCTTACAGCCGGTAAAACCAGGTGCCAGATCGTCCCATGGCCGTATACGGGAAACCACCTCAAGTGAACAGAAAAAAATAAGATAAGGAGAAGGGCAAGCCAGAAGATCGGTATTGCCTGACCTCCTAAAGCGGCCAGCATAGCAACCTGGTCAATCAGCGTGCCTCGCTTCACTGCCGACACGATGCCGGCCGGTATGGCCAGTACGGCCGCGATAATTACCGCGGCCGTCGTCAGCTCGATGGTGGCAGGCAAGCGCTGGAAGATGAGATCCCTGACCGGCAAGTTGGTGCGCATGGAGGTGCCCAGATCCCCACGGATAACACCGCCGATATAACGTGCAAACTGCTCGTAGATCGGACGATCCAGCCCCAGCTCTTTACGGGTTATTTCTATCATCTCCGGGGGGGCATCGCTGGATACCAGCAGCAAAACCGGGTCTCCGGAAAGATGCAGCAAACCAAAAATGATCAGGGACACGCCAAAGACAACGATGCCCGTTTGTCCGATCCGTCGAAGAATGTATTGATACATGAGTCATTTACACTTGGACAAGTTTCAATCTATCGGAGCAATGAGAATTCATCGGTGATGAAATATTACTGCTCGACGTAGGTGTCTGCAAACCAGATCTCGTGATCGGCCCTCATCTTAAAGCCCTTGACATTTTTACGCAGCCCGAATATCTCGTCGAGCTGCCACAGGAAAACCCATACGGCCTCATCCCTTAGCCCTTTCTGCACCTTGGCCGCCAGTTCTTTGCGCTCGGCGGCATCAAAAGCCTCCTCGTGCTGCGCGATGAGATTCAGAAGCTCTCCCTTGGCATCATAGTAACGGTATCTCACATAGGTGGGCAGAAATCGTTGCGTCAGGTAGCTAGGATCCCAGAGCAGGTTGGTGAAGGCATAGTAAAAGGCATCCTTATGCAGCGTACGGCCCGCTCGCATGTTGTATTCGCTAAACTCCAAGGTCTTAAGACTGGTCTTTACCCCAATCTTGTCGAAGTAACCGGCAATGAGCTGGGCTGCTTCGATAGCCTGGGACCATCGCCCGATGGCCTGGTATAAGGTTATTTCGATTCCATTGGGATAGCCCGCCTCTGCCAGCAGTTTTTTGGCCTTTTCGGGGTCATACGAGTAGACGCCGGCATCGATGGCGTTGGTGACTTGGCGCGCTACGACGGTGGTCAGCGGCTTCCCATACCCCCCGTAAAGGTTTTTAAGGATCGCCTCTCGATCAACGGCATGATTGAGGGCCTGTCGGACGCGCCTATCCTTTAGCACCTCAACCTGATTGCTGTTTGGGAAAATATGGTGCACGGTGGACCCCAGCTTTGAGTAGACCTTCAGGTTAGGATCCTTTTCAACAGCGGGAATCAAGGGAACGGGCAGGTTGACGATGATGTCGACTTCACCGCTCTGCAAGGCCGCAACGCGGGTAGCCGCATCGGGTATTACCTGAAACACGATGCGCTGGGTTGCCGGCTTTGAACCCCAGTAATCGGGATTGGCCTCCACCACAAACCGGTCGCCAACGATATATTCCACGAACTTGTACCTTCCGGTACCGATCATTTGACCGGTTACGTATTTGTCTCTGAA
>JBDRGC010000221.1:0-10284 GCA_043818215.1 Chloroflexota bacterium
GGGTTCGTTATTTTGGATGGCACCTTATGACAGTTCCCACTCCCTTCATAATTTATACTTTGCTGCTTTGCGACTAACAGTGTCCGAAGAAGGAATTGAACGCGCCTACCCACCGGATAAATGCTCTAATTTCCCATTTTGTTCCGCGGTGAACAACGCTCACGGCAACTAAATTTTCTTATTTCAAGCTGTTCGCTGTTTCCATTATCCCTAAAACGGGAATTGCTGCAATGACATTCTTACCTACCAACCCGACACGGTGCAAAAACAAGAAAACCTTAACTACACATCGGGACGATATGTGGTAAAATTTTTAGGCTCTTTAGGAATTGCCGGGATACCCCCCATAAATGGGGGGTATCCCGCAAAAAGCACGAATTCTATCCCCAAATGTGGGGCTACCCCGGAGATTCCTGGAGCCCCCGAATTTCAAAGGATAGCGCGAATGAGTTGATCCCAATTTGCGCCATCCGGTCATATTCGTTGTCATTTTTTAGCGGGGTTGAAAATGACAACGAATTTCAAAGGATATCGCGAATGGGATGTGTCCAATTCGCGGCATCCGTTTTTATTTGCTGTCATTTTTTTAGCAGGGTAATAAAAGACAACGACTTTCGGCTCTTTTGGAATTTCCGAGGTACTCTCATATATAGGGTGTACCCCGGCAATTCCAAAAGAGCAATATTTTAGTTCCGGCCTATCCGCGATAGCTATAGGAGCAAAACATGTCCCATTCAAAGATAAACGCTGTCACCGGCGCATTCGGATACACCGGCAAGTACATCACCCGCCGGCTGCTGGCAAAGGGCGAGCAAGTCATCACCCTGACCGGAAACCCCAAGCGTCCCAATCCGTTCGCTGGTCAAGTGACCGCCTATCCCTTCGATTTCGACGCACCGGAGCAGCTCACCGAAACTCTGCGCGGCGTGGATACGCTCTACAACACCTACTGGGTGCGCTTTGACCACGGTGACCGCACCCACAGCCGGGCCGTCGCCAACACCCGCATCCTGCTCCGGGCCGCCAAAGATGCCAGCGTGCGACGCATCGTCCACGTCAGCATCACCAACCCCACGCTCGATTCCCCGCTGCCCTATTTCCGCGGCAAAGCTCAACTCGAGCAGGCCGTGGGACAATCCGGGCTATCGCACGCCATCCTGCGACCCACGGTCATCTTCGGGCGAGAGGACATCCTGATCAACAATATCGCCTACCTGCTGCGGCGATTTCCGATTTTCGCCGTGCCGGGGGATGGCAGCTACCGCTTGCAGCCGATTTACGTGGAGGACATGGCCGATTTAGCAGTGGAGGCTGGGGGGCGGGAGGACAACTTTACCTGGGATGCCGTCGGCCCGGAGATTTACACCTTCGATGAATTGGTGAGACGAATCCGGGTTGCAGCGGGGTCGCGTTCCCGAATCATTCACTTGCCCCCGGGGCTGACTCTCACCCTGTCCCGCCTGATAGGGATGGCCGTTAAAGACCTCGTACTGACTCGTGACGAACTGCGCGGCTTGATGGCCGGTTTGCTAGTTTCAGCGGAGGCCCCGCGGGGGCAGCAATCCCTGGGAGTCTGGCTCGACGAGAATCAGAAAACCCTCGGGGCACGGTATGCTTCGGAGATGGCACGGCACTACAAATCGTAAGGAAAGGAACCCGGTTGCTTTGAGCAACCGGGTTCCTTTATTCAGCTCAAATCCGCAATCACATCATGCAAAATTTTGCGTAAATTGTGCTGCGGCTCCCAGCCGGTAGCTTGATGGATTTTTGAGATATCGGGCACGCGGCGGCGCATGTCTTCGAAGCCTTCGGCGTAGGCCTCTTCGTAGGGGATGAATTGAATGCGGGGGTCGTCGGGTGGGGGGAGTTCGTCTTTGCCGTCCACTACGGCCAAAACACTGCGGGCCAGATCGAAGATGGTGATTTCGCTGGTAGCGCCAACGTTGAATACCTGTCCGACGGCTGCGGGGGCCTCGGTCAGAGCGATGATGGCTTGTACGGCATCGGCAACGTGCATAAAGCAGCGGGATTGTGCCCCATCGGAGTAGACCGTGAGTGGCTCGCCTTTGAGAGCCTGCCCCACAAAACGGGGAATGACCATGCCATAGCGGCCAATCTGGCGCGGGCCAACGGTGTTGAAGAGGCGGAAAATCACTACGGGGAGACCCTGTTCCTGAAAGTATGCCAGCCCGAGGAATTCATCGACCATTTTGGTGGCAGCATACGACCAGCGGCTGCGGAAAGTAGGGCCAAGGACAACATCATCGTCTTCATGAAAAGGAATGCTATTGCCTTTGCCATACACCTCAGATGTCGATGTGAGCATTACCTTGGCCCGGTAGCGGCGGGCGGCCCTGAGAACGGCTTCGGTGCCCATCACGTTAGTTTGAATAGTGTGGACAGGCCGCTCGACAATCAGACGCACGCCCACCGCGGCGGCCAAATGAAAGATAACATCGCACTCACTGACCAGCCGATCCATGACGATTTCGTTGGTGATGGTGTCGATGGCGAAGCGAAAGCGGGGCTGACCATCGAGGTGAGCGATGTTTTCGAACCGTCCGGTGGAAAGATCGTCAATGATGGTGACGTGATAGCCGCAGGCGAGGAGGGCCTCAGCCAGGTGGCTGCCGATGAACCCCGCGCCTCCTGTGATGAGGGCGCGGGTGGGGGAAGAGGGTTGCTGGTTGGTTGTCATTTTTATCCAGTGTTAGGGGGGGAGGGGTTAGAGGTTAGGGGTTAGGGGTTAGGGGTTAGGGGTTAGGGACTAGGGACTAGGGATCAGGGACTAGGGATTCGGGTTTCCTAGTTCCTAGTTTCCTAGTTTCCTGGTTCCTAATTTCCTAGTCCCTAGTCCCTGGTTTCCTAGTCCCTGGTTCCCTAGTTTCCTGGTCCCTAGTTTCCTGGTTCCTAGTTTCCTAGTTTCCTAGTCCCTAGTCCCTGGTTTCCTAGTCCCTGGTTCCCTAGTTTCCTAGTCCCTAGTTTCCTGGTTTCCTGATCTTGGGAAAAGCATGTCTACCGGGATGGCAAACCCATCTACAACTGTAGAACGAACCGTCTCTCCGCGGCCCCATTGCCCCATAAGTGCGTAGGTTTTATCTTGCAATATGTATACTTCCACCGTATGCGTGGCGGGATCTATGAGCCAGCACTCTTGCACGCCGGTCTCTTCGTAAAGGGGAAGCTTGACCCGCCGGTCTTGCAACCAGGTGCGGGGGGAGAAAATTTCCACAACCAAGTCAGGTGCGCCCTCGACACCCCGCTCGGCAATGATGTTCCCGCGTTCCGTCGCCACGAATAATAAATCTGGCTGCACGGGAGTTTCCTGACCGGGGAGGTAAACATCTGTGGGGGCGCTAAATACATCTCCCAAACCGTGGTCGCGGACAAAAATACCAAGCTCCAATTCAAGATGGTGTGATACGCGTTGGTGCTGTGTAGAAGGTGCAGGTCCCATATACAACTCTCCTTGAATGATCTCATATCTCCACCCATCATCAGGTAGGCGCAGCCAGTCATCGTAAGTCCACTGGCCCTGGGGAGGCGGCCAGGGTCTCTCATCTGAGACCACAGCCGGTTGATATGTTATTTCCGGAATCGCGGTTGCTACTTCAGGCATTTTGTACCTCTCTTTCATCCATATCTGGATCCTGTATCAAGTACCTCTCGATCACGTCTCCTTATTTTGGAGCTTTGGGGAGCCAAACGACCGAAAGCAAACCATCCGCCTCCAAAGGCTGGAACTCAGGGTCCGCCGTCACGAGTGAGACGCGCTTTTCCCGTGCCACCTGGGCTGCAAATGCATCAGCATAAGCAATAAGATACTGTCCTTTGAGACAAGCCGCCTCTCGAACTCGATCGCGAGTAGGCTCTATGAGAGTCACAGGCAATGATCTACTACAGACATCTTCCCAAAAAGAGTCAGCCTCATCAGCACCCCGAATGCGATACAAGCGATAAAATATCTCGCCCAGATTGACAGTGGAAAGATAGCAAACAAAAGTATCATCGCTATCTGCCCGTTCAAGATAATGCTCAACCTGACCTGCCGCGGGTTCGTTTTGCAACCAGGCTAAAAGAGCAAAGGAATCAAGGCAAACGCTCACGACGCACCTCATCAGCGTGTTCAGCTAGATGTTCTTGCAAAGCCTGCGTACCCGCCAGACTACCCCGCCAACGCCGCCAACCCCGTTGAGAAGAGGAAACTAGTGGTGTGAGAACAAGACGATTTTCTTGCAAAATCACACCTAAACGATCCCCTTCATATAATCCCAATGCACGTCGGACGTCTTGAGGTAACACAATCTGACCTTGAGCTGATACCATTACAACAGACATAAAACATCTCCTCTCAATACGCTTACCTTATCTTCATTGTAAGAGAGTAGGAATCTTTTGTCAACTACACACTCGATGGCTCGACCCATTCACTACCGCACGATTTCAACAATGCGCTCAACTCTGAGATGTAGAACGTCCTCGCAAGCATTCCACCGCGGAGCAGCGGAACGAGTAACTGTGCTTCGCCCAGCAGTGGAACAAGCCACCACTTACTTTGGTACCAGTACCTATCTTTATACGCCGTACCGGCACGGTGTCCGTGAAATTCCGTGTAATCCGTTCTAATTTGGTTCTGGCCTGTCCCCGTGGGTTTCGGGGATTTTTCCGGGTTAGGGATCCAAAAGCTCATTGTATAGTGATTCGATTTGGTGAACCATGTGGCGGATATCGAATTCCTGCAAAGCGCGTTCCCGCCCGCGTGCGCCCATCTTTTCACGCAGTTTGCGGTCACGCAGCAATTGCACGCAATACGCGGCCATATCAGTCAGGTCGCCGGGGTCGCAGAGAAAGCCAGTTTTTCCATGGGCGATAGCTTCGACCGTGCCATCAGCCCGGTTGGCGACCACGGGAAGCCCCATCGTCATGGCCTGCGGGATAACGCGCGGCAGCCCTTCCCACAGAGATGTCAGCAAAAACACATCCATAGCCGCAAGCATAGCGGGGACGTCTCGACGCAGACCCGTGAGCTTAGTGCGCCCGGCAATGCCTTCGATTTCCAATTGCGCTTCCACTTGCGCGCGCAACGGGCCATCCCCCACAAGCAAAAAATAAGTGTCCGGCAGCGCCCGTCCGAGGATGCCGGCTATGCGCACCCAGTCGAGGGGATTCTTCTGCGGGGAGAAACGTCCCACATTTCCCACCACAGAGACATCCGGGGGGAGGCCCAAATCCCGCCGGGCGGCTGCTCCATCTACGCGGGCAGGGTCGAAGTCATCCAGTGGAATGGCGCTGCGGATCAGGCGATACTGCTCCCGGCGGCCAATCCCCTCCCGCAGGCCTTTCTCGATATCGCCTTCGGCCACCACGATCATGACATCGCTGAACGCTGCGGCTAATTTTTCCATAGCCACATATGCGCGGCGACGCCAGGGACTCATGCGCTCGTGAAAGCTCCAACCGTGGACGGTGTGAACGATAACGGGAACGCCAGCCAAACGGGCAGCGATGCGCCCCAAAACGCCAGCTTTGGAGCTGTGCGTATGGACGATGGTGTAACGGCCATTCCGCATGAGGCGGGATAGCTTCCAAATAGCCGACAGGTCTTTGCCGGGATTAATCTCACGCACCAATTCGGGCAAGATGGTCAGGGGCACGCCAAGCTCTCGCACTTCCTCGATCAGGCTGCCCTCGCTGCCGGTCTGCGGGCCGGAGACGACTGCGACGCGGAAGCGGGACTTATCGAGCTGGGCGGCGGTGAACATGGTGTTCTCCTGCGCCCCGCCGATGATGAGGCGGGTGATGGGGTGGAGGACGCGAATTGGGGATTGAGTCACAGAACGATTCCTTTTTCAGCCAGGAGTTTTTGATAGAGTGCTTCAGTTTTGCGCACAGTTTCTGAGATGGCGAAATGTTTTTCGACGCGCTCCCGCCCTGCTTGCCCCATGCGGAGGCGCAAACCGGGATCGCCCAGCAGGCGGAGGATGGCCTTCGCCAGGGCGTCCGGGTCACGGGGGGGCACGAGCAAACCGGTCACACCATCCAGCACCACTTCGGGGGTGCCACCGACGGCTGTAGCGACGACGGGCAGGCTGGCGGCCATGGCTTCGAGAATCGCCAAAGAAACACCTTCCCAATCAGACGGTAACACAAAAATATCCGCATTGAAAAGCCAATCATACACATCCGAACGTATACCAAGAAAAGAGACTCGATTCTGAAGATCCAATCGTACAACATCTGTGGAAAGCTGATCGCGCTGTGGACCATCACCAATGAAAACAGTATAAACCTGCATATTTTGTTTTTTTAGTTTTGCAAGAGCCTGCAATAACAAGTCTTGACCTTTTTCGGGTGAGAGACGTCCTACACATACCACTGACACATACCCTTCTGGCGCCAGCCAATCTTTAGGCCTGGTGGGAGGTATCCGTCTCTCAGGTTCGAGGATACCGTTAGAAATAGTTTCTATTTGTTGATCAGAGATACCCTCACGTGTTTCTAAAATATGAGAGACGGCTTCACAGGTAGTAACATAACGAGTAACCCAATGCGAAAACTGGCGATCCAACCAAGTTCTAAATCCTGAACGATTATGCTCCGGACCATGTTGATGAACAATTACCGGGGAAATCTGAACCCAGCGAGCGACCAAACGCCCGAGAATTCCAGCATGATAAAGATGAGTATGAAGCAAGGCTGGAGGGTTTTCTTGCCAAATTTTTCTTAACCGCCAGACAACATCCAAATCCATTTTGTTTTTTAGTCCCAACTCTATAACCGGCACATTCTCCTGGCGTAACTCATCAATCAGCTTTCCTCCACTCATCAAAGTAATAACTCTTACATCCCAACCAAGATGACGTAATCGGGGAACCGTTTGATATACAAAGGTTTCTGTGCCTCCAATCGTATTTAATTCAGTTACCAGCCAGTCAACACGTTTATTCATGAGCATCCAAGAAGCGTTTCAATTATTGCCTGCATACGACCGGTACGCGCTCGCCAAGTATGCTGCAAAGCAGCTTTCCGACGAGCAGCCCGTTTCTCGGGAGAATCAGTTTCGAGTGCGTTGGCAATGGCTCGGATAAGATCCCTGGTCAAAACACAAGTATCCTGGCCTGAGAAAAGCACAATCTGACACCACTGCGTCAACGCACGCATTTCAGGCATATCGACACTGACAATTGGTTTGCCCACCGCTAAATATTCATAAGCTTTTAGGGGGCTGATAAAACGGGTCATTTCGTTCATTTTATAAGGGATTAGCGTTACATCAGCACCATTCAGCAACAATGGCAAATCATCGAAAGGATGTTTTCCCAGGTAGTGTACATTTGGCAATTCCCGCAAGGATACAAAGTCCGTGGGTACAGAACGGATCTGCCCGATCAAAACCAGATGCCAGTCGGGTTTCTGGTGAGCCAGACTCAATAACAACGACCAATCAATACGCTCATCCATAGTTCCCATCACCACCAATCTGGGCTGAGGAACGACACTCATCGCCGGGTGGATCTGGTCTGTTGACTGGTAATGAGCTACATTTGCAGCACTTGGTGTTAATACAATTGGTCGCTGAGTCAGGGAAGAGTATAACTGCCGTAATCCATCCGAATGAACAAAAACCTGATCCACGTTGCGCAACAAGCTTTCTTCTTGAGCTAACATAACCTGTCGCTTCCGGCCTGTTTGTTCACCAGCAAAACGCTCGATACAATGGTAAATTGCTAGCTTTTCTCCAAATTGCCCCAACAGAGGTGCAGAATGGGGTGGATACATCCAAAGAATCGATACATTGAAATCCAATTTGCGCAAAATTGTCTTGATGTTCTCAGTCAACCATCGTTGGCCAACTTGGTTCAACGCAAGAGAGTAATAGCGGCCCGGGGGCATTAAGGGGGGCTGCCAGCGCCACAGATTGGGCTGTACCAAATTCAAGCGTGGATTTCGCCAGACATTCAGCTTTCGCCGGCGCATATCGGGATTGCGCCACAAATGCTCTGGGCCTACCTGCCGTTCAACGAACAATACCCGGTAGCCAGCCTGGACAAATTGCAACATCACCTGCTGACGGCTACCCCAAATTTCGTACCAATCGGTGGTGGAGATGCACAAGATATCAGGTTTCTTTTTGCCGGTCGGGGTCATGAGCGGGAATAGGCCAAGGCGACGGACTGGTAGAGTTCCATCTCGCGGCGTACGATATTGTCGAGGGCGTAATTTTCGAGGGCGAACTGACGGGCATTGCGCCCCAATTTCGCACGCAGTGCGGGGTTGGCGAGCAGTTCCCGGATGGCGTTGCGGATGCTTTCCACGTCGGGCTGGCAGAGCAAGCCCGTTTTGCGATGCTGGATGACTTCACTGATACCTTCGACATCCGTGCCAATGACAGCGGCTCCGCAAGACATCGCTTCGATGAGGGCTTTGGGATGGCCTTCGTATTGAGATGCCAGAATAAATACTTCAGCCCGATTGATTTGAACCGGCAGTTGTGGGTGGGGAATTGTACCCGAAAAAAGGACCTCGGCTTTTTTAGTTTTGGCAATTTCCTCGAGTGCGGAGCGTTGATCTCCTGCACCGATCAATTGGAGTGATACATCGGGAATTTGTGCAACAGCCTCGATCAATAGGGGGATATTCTTGACCGGCACTAACCGCCCGATGAAGCACAACCGCCCGGGAATTTTGTCGGCGTTTTCCAACGGGTGAAAAGTGTGGGTATCCACGTAGTTCGGAAAGATGTGAATCTTTTCAGGATCACATTCATAATGCTGGACGCTGTATTGCTTCATCGCCGGTGTCGAAAACATGCACGCATTGGCTTGCTTGATCGAGAATGCTTCCAATTTTTCGATCAGTGTTGTCTTGATCGAGTCGCCATTTTCACGGCGGAAGTTCTTCGCCCACGGATATCCAGCCCGGAGGATGACCGGCCTGCGGTGGAGTTTCCCCGCGAGGATTGCCGTCCAAGCCCCATCAAGCTGATTGGTCTTATAAATCGTCGCCTTGCGCAACGCATGGCGATGCAGGATGGGTGCCAGCAAGCTGTAGATATTTGGGGATAGTCCCCAGCGGTTGTAGAGAATTTCGACGCCGGGCAGCCGCTTCTGAAAAACCAACTCCTCTTCGCCGCCGCTGGTGACGATGCTCAGACCGCCAATTTGCTGTGCAAGACGTTTGTAGATGGCCGTTTCGCGTTCAAAAAGGGCTTTTATTGCCCACCGGCTCAAGGGGGTGGCGCGGGACATAAAAACAGCTAACTTGATATCCGATAACGACATAATGCTTGAATGGTTATTTGCCACCATCATCGTTCAAACACCTCTGGGAATAGGCTTACATTCCGACCATATCTCACCCCAACGCACTTCCAGATGCGTTACCTTTAATCTTGCTTCAGCCATCTCGGCAGCGAAAGTCTCCTGGGTGTACTCGATTTCGTGCGTGGGATCGAGCCGCCATTCGACGCCCAATTCTTTTTTGAGGGGCACACGTCAATCCCGTTCGAATAGTGGGACGCGAATGAGGATGCGGGATGGGTTAACGACCGCTTGAACTTTGCGCAGGAAGGACGGCCGTTCTGGCAAATGCTCCAACACATTCGACAAAATAACGACATCAAACCGTTCGTCGGGAAATTCCTTCAGAGCGTCGCCGACGCGGTATTCAACGCGGGGGTGGGCGAATTTTTCCCGCGCTGTGGCGATGCTGTCGGCGTTCAAATCAACGCCAGTCACATACGCGCCGCTGCGCTCGGCGACATCGTAAGCAACGGCACCGATGCCGCAGCCAATGTCCATGACCTTTTCCCCTTTGCCCACGCGCTCGACAAAAAAATCATGGTATTTGATCAACCGATGTTTAGGGCTGACTCCGCCGCCATAAACATTTGCCATTTGCCCTTGCAGAAAATATAACCATCTATCCAGCTGAAACAAGAACCGTAACACTTTATCGGGCGGCAGCGCTTTTTACGCGTTGACTGCGGATGTGCGAAGTAAGCGTTTTGGATGCACAACTTGTCCTTACATACTTATCGTGCTATGTGCTCGAAGAGCGTTAGATAATCCTTTGTCACGTCATCGATACTGGATACCACAATCAGGTTTTGATACATTTCGTAATTTTCAACCAGGACATCTAATTGCGGTAATACTTCGTTGGTATTATCAAACGGTAATCCTCCAAAACCCACTAGCTCCGGGTGACCTCCATCGTTGAGGTAAAGGGCTGGCAAACCACAAGCCAAAGCTTCTATCAGGGCATTCGAACAAGGATCATTCT
>JBDRGC010000222.1:0-6183 GCA_043818215.1 Chloroflexota bacterium
TTTGCGTGAGGGCGGCGGGAGCGAGGAGGAGGGCGGACATGGAAATTTCGGGGAACAACTTTGGCAACACAAACGACAACTTGCTATTACACAACAGAATCAGGGGAGAGGCGTTAAGAACGATCTTTTCCACGGGCATAGCGCAGTTCCTCTTCTAAAAGATCGGGGGTGTATTGAATAGCAGAGACATTATATCGGGCCAGCAGGGTTAAAAAATCATACCGGGAAAGCCCCGCGATTTCGGCGGCTTTGTCCTGGCTGATCACCTCTGCTTCATACCATTTAACCGCGGCGGCATATTTCATTTCCTGAATAAATTCTGTCGGAGATTTGCGTAAGGCTGAAAACGCCGAGTTTGGCAACTCTATAGGGTAGGTCTTGACGTTCATACATCGCTCCTTTAATTTGACGATAGTTTACCTGTCCTTGAATTGTTTGTATAGCTACGTCGCCGCTTCACCAGCGCGATTTATTCCGGCGTGAGGTCGTAGAGGGCATAGACGAGTTGGTTTATCTCCGCTTCCAGGGCGGAGGTATTTGCGGCGGGGCATTATTCTTCATCCCCTTTTTGTTTCTGCTTTTTCGATTTTTCGATTTGCTTTGTTTTATTGACCGCTTCCAGAAAATGTTGTTCCACCGGTGAGGGCGCATTGAGGCGTTGTTGGCGATGTTTTTCGTATTCGGAATGAGACTTTGCTAACGCATCTCTTTGGCTGACCTTGGCTGCATGGCTAAGGATGTCGCGATCGCTGATTTTGAGGAAGTCGTCCAGCTTGGCGATCCAATCGTGCATGTACATCGGTTTGCGGTTGAGGGCTTGCAATTCGGCAAACTCGAGGTAGATGGTGACAATGCGGTTGAGCGTGTCTAGCTCCGCCTGGGTGAGATAATTTTTAGCAACCGACACATCCGCTTTGCGGACTTTCTCGCCGCTCCACGAAGTCAAGCCCATATTGGGTTGTTCAGCGTCGGCGCGCTGCGTAATAATTTCCGCCGCCGTGTGACCATGCGCCGCCCAGTGCATTTTATTCTGCACCACAGCAAAAAAGCGTCTTGATGATTCTGTATTCGGGTCATAATCAATGCTGGTGGCGTAAATGTCCAGCGCTTTGCGCCAAAACACCTTTTCCGATGAGCGAATATCGCGGATACGCGCCAGCAGTTCTTCGAAGTAGTTGCCCGGCCCCATTTGTTTCAGCCGCTCATCATCCATCACAAACCCTTTGATGATGTATTCGCGCAGATGGCGGGTTGCCCATTGGCGAAAGCGGGTGGCAACATGAGATTTGATCCGGTAGCCAACAGAGATGATCATATCGAGATTGTAATGATCGAGGGCGCGTGTAACCTGGCGTGCGCCTTCTGAGCGAACTGTCAAGATTTCCTTGACAGTTGCCTCTGGTATCAGTTCCCCTTCCTCATAGATGTTATGTATATGGAGACTGATATTTTGCTTGCTGGTTTGCAAGAGCGTTGCCAATTGCTGCTGCGTTAGCCACACAGTTTCATCTTCAAGGCGAACTTCCAGCTTTGTTTGCCCATTTTCTGTTTGGTAGAGAATGATTTCACCGGTGGGTCGTTTTGATTTAGTCATTTGTTGTTCCTTCAACTATAGCGATTTGTGCGGGCGTCAGGTAGTAGAGGTGAGTTGCACTTAGCCCGCTTCCACAAGCGCAATTTCAATGCCCACACGTCGGCGGCCATCGTTTCGCTGGTCTTCAGCGAGGGCGGGGTAGTTTCCTCACCCAAGTTGCCGTGCCACATCGTCAAATGACTGTCCGCGTTCGCCTGCTACAACTATTTCCTTTTGATGTAACAACCTGACACGAATGTTTTCTCTGATTTTGAAACCTCTGTCAGGATCGCTGAGGATTTCAAGCAGCTTTCGTTCAATCGTTGTGTCAATCATTTCCTCGAACTCTTCTTTTGTCATTTGTGCTATTGTTGTAGTCATCATATCTCCTTACGTACTATAACCCTAATTCCACCACCTGCTGCTCGCCTAACTCGACCAGTGCCCGCACATCGGCAACCATCGTCTCGCCGGTTTCGAGGGAAGGCGACTGGGACGAGGAGTCGGGACATCGAAATTTGACAACCTGTATAGATTTTTGTATAATGTAGTTGCCAGTGGACAAAACTCGACTCCATGTCGTGTGATTATCCGGTTACGATCGGTATAATCCTATATCCCTGGCATTTTTTCTTTAACGAGGTTCTAAGGTCGCTGATGTTAGCGGCTTTTTTTGTGTGTAGTAGACGCCATACCTGTCCACGCGGTTGTCATCAATATCATGCACCAGGCGGAACGCGGGCCAGAGGTACTTCACGTAACGATCCTCACCGCGTTCGTACAGGCGTTGCAAGGCCCACAAAAAATAGTCTATCGCTTGCAAGCCAGAATTTCTGAGAGGGGTGCTGATAGTAGTATTTATAGGAGCATTACTAGAAATTCCCCAAGTTTTTTCAAAATTCTTCCGGGCCATTTCCAGAGCAGTGTACAAAGCAGCTGTTCTATCAGATTGGCCGCGCTTCGCAAAGTAAATGTTGTACCCAGAGTCCTTGTGTAATCGGTCTTTGAACAACCGTCGTGTTAAGTAATCGTACAACTCATTGGAATTGTACCGATAAGATGGGGATCGTTGATTTCGCTGCTGAACGTATTGCAACACCCGGCGTTTATCAGCAACAATAGCAAAACAGCGCAGATCGTTGAAGCTTCGTAAGAGCGTAAAAACCTCCCGGCGAATTTCGGGAAGGTCGTTCTTAGCATGAAAAGGTGGGCCGTTTTCTTGACTTCTAGCTGCATGGATGGCACGCCATCGAAGTACGGGTCGGCCAACAATTTGGCGCGCAGGTTCTCTAAATCCTGTGACAGTCGTTCTGGATTGGGAATGTCCAAAAGCCCGAGGATAAAGAAACGTGAACAACCTGGCTTGCCAATGATCACCCGCCCCCTGCGGGAAAACAAAGTTCCGTCGCCGGCTTCGTCTACAAAATAATTTCTCACAGGTGCGGGTTTCATCGCCTACAACCCCATCTCCACTACCTGCTGCTCGCCCAACTCGACCAATGCCCGCACGTCTGCAATCATCGTCTCGCCGGTTTTCAGCGAGGGCGGGGGCGCGGTCTCATCTTCGGCGGGAAGGGCGGTCAGCTCGCGGACGCGGGCGAGGCGCAGGGACAGATCGTCGGGCAAGTGATTCTTCTCCACGAGTGCGGCGTGAATCAGCCGTGGGGAGGGCAGGTCGGCGGAGGGATCGCGGTCTTTGTGGAGCGCCAGCAGAGATGAGAGTCCCCAGCCCAGGCTTTCACGGATGGGGCGCAGCATTTCTTCGGGGAAGCCGCCTTGCAGCACCACTTCGGCCAGCGCCAGCCGCTTGCTGGCAAAGGCCAGCCCCTCGCTGGCCCTCTTACGCCGGGCTTCGATGAATTCGCGTCCGCTGGGGCCGGCCGGGGAGGGCATGGCCGCGGCGCGGTAGACTTCCGCTTCGGCAGCGGCGGGCGCGGGCGGCAGGAAAGCTGTCAACGCCCGGTAGCCTTCCTGCTCCATCAGGTGCAGGGCGGGTGCAGACAGGGTGAAGTATTCGGCCAGCAGGGATTCGACCTGGGGGCGGAGTTCGGCGGGCGCACTGTCCACCACTACGAGAATCCCCTCGCCCACGGGCGCTTTTCGCACCAGCAGCACGCCTCCGGGTACCTGGGCCAGCAGCAAATCGGCAAAGCCTTTGATGGTCGGTTTGGGTGCTCTTTCTTCTACTTCGGTGGGGGTCAGCTCCAATTTCACTGCGACAGGTTTCTTCAGCATTTCGCCGAGTTGCTGCAACAGGCCTTGACCAGTGTCGGCGAATTTGATGGCGGTGGGGGCTTCGTCGCCTCCAAAAACGCCGGCGAAAACGCTGCGTTTGGCCGCCAACGTGTCGAGCATACGCTCCTCTATGGTGCCCCGGGCGATCAGGTTGATGACTTGCACAGATGAGGGCTGCCCGTGACGGTGGGCGCGGGCAATGCGCTGCTCTAGCACGGCGGGGTTCCAGGGCAAGTCCAGGTTGACCACCAGGCTGGCAGCCTGCAAGTTCAGCCCCACGCCCCCGGCATCGGTAGAGAGGAAAACCCGGCAATCAGCGTCATCGAAAAAGCGTTCGATCAGTGCGCCGCGTTTTTTGGTGGGCACGTCTCCGGTGAGTTTGACATAATCCAGCCCAATGCGCTGGAGCACCGGCTCGGTGAGGGCCAGCATCCCCGACCATTGGCTGAAGACCACGGCTTTGTGCCCGTTGCCGGCGATCTCGTCATTCATTATGTGGCGAAACTCGCGCAGTTTGGGGGCTGTTTTCTCGTAGTCTTTGGGAAGGATTTCTTTGTCGTGCAGGGCCAGTGCGTTGCAGATGATGCGCATCTTGACCAGGCCCATCATCAGGCGTTTGCTCTCTTGGGGGGTGAGCGGCCGCCGCATGGAGATGGATACCAACCGGGCGACCATTTCTTTGAATTCGTCGTAGGCGCTCCATTGGGGGGCGGTCATCTCGACGAAGAAATTGTTGTCTGTGCGGTCGGGCAGGTCTGTCAGCACTTCGTCGCGGGTGCGGCGCAGGGAGTAGGGGGCAATCAGGGTGCGCAATTCGTCCAGGTTTTGGTAGCCCAGCACTTTGTAACCGCCGTGGTCTTTTTTCTCCAAGTCGTAGAAGCGGTCGTTGAAATGCCACAGCGGGCCGAGGATGCGCGGGTCGAGGAACTGCATAATGCTGTAGAGTTCGTCGATGCGGTTTTCGAGCGGGGTGCCGGTCAGCACGAAGGCGTAGCGGCTGCGCAGGCGTTTGACCATTTGGGCGGTCTTGGTGCGCCAATTCTTGATGCGCTGGGCCTCGTCGAGGATGATCAAGTCGAAGCGGATGTTGAGCAGTTCTTCGTCGTCGAAGCGTACCAGCTCGTAGTTGACGATTTTGAAGAAGGAGTTGTCGAGGTAGAGACCGCGTCTGGCCTTTTTATGGCCTTCGATGACGGTGACGGACAGGGATGTAAATCGCCGGATTTCGCGCGCCCACTGATGCTTGAGCGAGGCCGGGCAGACGATCAGCACACGGCGTATATCACGCAGGTCTTTGAGCATGGCTGAGGCGGCGATGGCCTGCACGGTCTTGCCCAGGCCCATGTCGTCGGCCAGCATAGCGCGGCGGCCAAAGACCAGGTGCATGGCTCCCTCTTCCTGATAGGGGTACAGGCGGGTGGAGAGCACATCGAAAGAGCGGTTGCCGCGCTTGACCTGCTCGAGGAACCATTCTTTCTGACACTGGACTGCCTCGCGGTCTTGCAGCAAATCGAGGTGTTCGCGCACCGCCTCGCCCAGAGTCACCAGCGAGCGGTCGCGGGGGGGCAGCGTTGCGAGTGCAGCGGATAGGGCCGGCAGGGCTTGCAGCGGAGAGCCAATCAGCACGCCGGAGGGGTCGAAGTAGCGGGTGAGCAGTTCCTGCACCGCGGTGCGTTTGGGGAACGGCAACTCGACGCGCACAGTTACATCCACGCCGTGGTGCAGGTAGATTTTCGTGCCGCGGGGACGTTCTTTCGCCAACTCGTCCAGCCGGTCGGCGTACTCTTCCCGCAGGTGAATCAGCACGCTTTCGATATGCTTGCAGGTGCCGATCAGGTTGGATTTGTAGTCCGGGCAGGTGCAGGTGTTGTGCAACTCGTCCAGAGAGCGAATCTCCACCCGGTAGGATCGCCCGGACACAGAGGAGACTTCGAACAGACTATAGAGCGGGTGGTTGCCTTTGTTGACGACTTTGGTTATTTCTTCGATCGCTCGTTTTCGGCGGCGCTCGACCTGGACGTTGATATCTGTGGGCATGGGTATCTCCATTTGGGGAATAAGAAGTATGCTATCTGCAATTATATCCGCATTACAGGTGCGACGCACTTAGGTTTTGCCAATTCAGAAAGTGCGTCGCACCTCTCGAATAATATTAATATTCCTCATATATTTTGCTAACGTTATTCTAATACAAATTCGCTAGAATATAAATTAAGTTACAACAAACCAGGTACATTTCACTTCGATAGAAGCCAACCTAAAATGTAACTTGAAATGCACCCGCGTAATATGAATAAAACTGTAGTATTGATCTTAAAAGGAGGTACGTAATGTTATATCGTTCAATTAGAACCCCATCAGTTTGGCGAGAAATG
>JBDRGC010000223.1:0-11860 GCA_043818215.1 Chloroflexota bacterium
CGAGAGCCGCTCCCCGCGCCCACAACGGAAGCCTGGCTGGCCTGGGGTTATCTGGTGATCTTTGGCTCGCTGCTGGCCTTTACGTCTTTCGTGCGGGCGTTGCAATTGCTGCCCACCAAAATTGTGATGACTTATGGCTACATTAACCCCGTGATAGCGGTCTTTTTGGGCTGGCTGTTCCTACGGGAACCTGTTACCCCCTGGACACTCGGTGGAGCGGCCCTCGTCCTCCTCGGGGTCGCGGGCATCTTCCGGGAGCGTTATCGCTGACCACTGACGGACGACCGACGACCGCTGACCGACGACCGATGACCGCTGACTCGCTAGCTCGCCCCAGACCTTCCAGGTTTCCGAAAACCTGGAAGGTCTTACTGACTCGCCGACTCGCTGACTCGCTGACTCGCTGATGCGCCGGTCGAGCCGCTGCCGTTGTTTTATGGGGTGATATGAGTGACTCCACTGAGAAAACGTAATCCTTCAGCTCCCTGGTAAAATGGAACGCGGACACCTGCATTTTCGCCGTAGGTGCAAGTGTGACGTGGATACAGCGAATCACCGCGAATTTTTTAAAATAATAAAATCCGCGTTAATCCGTGTAATCTGCGTTCTATTGAAGCAACTTTCAACAGCCCACTGAACGATTAGTATTCCTTAGTACAAATTCCGGGAAATCTTTTCTTCCCAACCCTCTTCACCTAACAATGGGACAAAAGCCACGGCTGTGATCGTTTTTTGCTTGAACTGATCGCCGTGCCGCTGCCAATACTCCAAAATCTGGCTGTATCTGCTTCCCACAGGCAGCACCAATCTTCCGCCCTCGTCCAGTTGATCGAGCAGGGGCTGCGGGACTTTGGGGGCCGCGGCAGTGACCATGATAGCCTGGTAGGGGGCATGTTCTGGCAATCCCACTGAACCATCGCCGGTGTGAATGTGGATATTGTCGTAATGCAGTTTTTTCAAAATCTGGGCGGCTTTTTCGGCGAGGGGAGCGTGTCGTTCGATTGTATACACCTCTGCCGCCAGACGCGATAGCACGGCGGCCTGATACCCGGACCCGGTTCCCACCTCGAGCACTTTCTCGCCCCCCCGCAATTCCAACAAGTCGGTCATCAACGCCACGATATATGGCTGAGAGATGGTCTGCCCGTGGTCGATGCGCAGGGCACCGTCGGAATAGGCATAAGAGCGCTGATCGGCAGGCACAAAGAGATGCCGCGGAACCGTGCGCATAGCATCCAGCACGCCCGGGGTGCGGATGCCCCGCCATGCAATTTGATCCGTGACCATGCTCTCGCGTTGAGCGGAGTAGTGTTTGGTATTGTTCATCATTTCAGTGTTCAGTGTTCAGGGTTCAGTGTTCAGTGTTCAGTCTCGCGTTGAGCGGAGTAGTGTTTAGTAGCATTCATCGATTAAGCCCGTGGAGGGTGGCGAGTTGGCGGGAGGCAGGAGGCAGGAGGCAGGAGGCAGGAGGCAGGAGGCATGGTGCGTAACTCACGTTTTCACCCTCCACCCTCCACCCCGCCACCCTCCAATCTCCAATCTCCAATCTCCGATCTCCAATCTCCAATCTCCAATCTCCACTTTCCAATCTCCAATCTCCAATCTCCAATCTCGACCCTCCACCCTCCACCCTCCACGAAATCACTGTGTGAAGTCCAAACCATAGACCGCCAACTCGCGGGTGTAGCGGGTTGTGCCGATCACTACCAGCACTACAGTTTGGCCCTCCTCGGGGATGTCAAGTTGTATATCGGCGATATTGTTTACATCCACTGGAATAGGCTCTACGGTGGTTTCTTCATCGCTCATTGTGATGAGTGCCAAACGGAAGGTTTGCGGCAGGATGTTTTTCGCGCGCACCCAGCCATTGGCTTCCCATCCGCCGTCATCGGTCTCGAAGTCGGTGAAGTAGCCAGTCTCGGGGATTTCGATATCGTCGAGCAGCATCCCCTCGCCGTGCAGGGCTGCGTCGGTGATGTATTCGAAGCGGATTTGGACTTGCTTTCCCGCAAACTGAGAGATGTTCACAGTTTCCTGGATCCACTCTCCGCCGCGGGGTTTGCCGGTATAGCCCCAACCGTAGCTGTTCCCGCTGGTATCGCGGTCTGTCCCCGATGGGGTGGTCAGTATTTCCCAGTTTTCGCTGTCCACCGAGGCTGTCAGGTACAGGTAGTCGTACCCTTTTTCGATGTCGTACCAGGTCTGGTAGGTCAGGGTCATCGCCCCGGCCTGATCGCTGAAATCGAACGTCTGACTCAGAGTCATGTCGGATGAGTCGCCTTTGTTTGACCAGAAGGCGTAATCGCCGGAGTATGGATCGGCAGGAAGGAGTTTTGTCTCCACCGCCCCGTCGAAGTGCAGGTTGAATTGCCCCGGGCAGAGGATGCGGATGTAATCGACGCCGTATTGGTGGACATCGTATTCCGTGGCTCCTGCTTCGCAACTGCGAATGACCTCGGTCTGGCGGGTTCTGGGTGCTTCGGGATAGTTAGTGTAAGTGTAACGCCCATCTGCAATCGTATCGTCGAGCACGAAGTTGGTGATAGCCCAGTCCACAATCAAATCCTCGGCGGTCAGGGGTTCTCCGGTGAGGGGATCAGTAGCCCCGATATCGTTCAGCACAATATCAACGCTGTTGAGGCCATTATCAGGATGAGCTGCCAATGCTTGCGTGGCCTCATTGCCCAGGCGATCCAGGAAGTAGGCGGTGAAGAGGAATGAGGCCCCGTAATGCCGGAAGTTCTCGTCATCCTCATCCGACCAGGTATTCAATTGGAGGTCGGGATCGCCGGCGTATTCCTGGTCGCTGCCGCCAATCGGGTAGCCATTGAGCATTTGGGCCAACTCGGAAAATCCTTCGTTGAGCCAGGTGGTCTCATTGCGATCCAGGTTCCAGTGGATCATGTGCTGGAACTCATGGGCCAGTACTCCGTAGGTATAATCGTCGGCAATATCGAGGTTGTCGATGTTGATGACGAACATCTCGTGAGCGTTGGAATATTCGTGAGCCAGAGGGTGCATCTCGTCGGCTGAGGAGAAATAACCGCCTACGTACATGCCCAGCCGCCGGGCGAACAAAATGTAGATATGAGGGTCGCCGTCGATGCCGGGTGTCCATTCACTACCGAAGAAGCGGCGGTCGGTGAGGTAGATATTGTTCTCGAATTTGTTGGCTAATATCTCGACATCAGCGGGGTCGAATTGAGCGTTGTCGTCCACCCACACATAAACATGATCAGTGACACCATATAAAGTGGCCGATACTTCGTAGGCCTCATCGTTGTAGTCCATGACCCAAAAGGTGTCTGTTGCTCCTATCTCCAATGTGGCCCCGGGTGGTTCTAGCGGGAGAAGTTCACCCACTCCCCGGAATCGCTGGGCTAACTCATCGGTATCGTTGACCGGGACAAGTACATTTTTGAGCGTGTTCTCCGTCTCGGTGTCCACAAATATGGGCGTGACAGTGGGAGGGGGCTCCGCCGTTGGTGTGGCTGTGGGTTCCAGCCTGGGAACTTCGGTGGGCATCGTGGTAGGTGTGGCGGTAGGCGGAACCTGAGTGGGTGACTCTACTGCGGGTTCAGCGGGGGACTCTGTGGCTGCCTGACCGCACCCGGCCACTAACAATGCAAAGATGGTCAGGATGAATAGGATGTTTCGTAGTTTCATAAGTTCTTCTCGGTGTTGAATAGTTTGACAATGTCACATTCAGGGGCCTATGTCACTGCGAGCGGAGTTCACGGAGCGTGGCAGTCTCCCTCATCACGCGGGGGATTGCCACGGCGGTGAAGCTGCCTCGCAATGACACGCCAATTGAAATGTGACATTGTCAAAATAGAATTTGGTTGATATATTCTACCTTAAGTGTTGCTCCCTTTCAAAGAGTAGAGTTGTCCCCTATTTCCCCCGTCTGCCAAAGAACATCCGCACCAGGGCAATCAGCGCGCCGCCACTAAGGATGCCAGCGAAGAGTACTTCCTCTGCCAGGTAAAGCTGTACTCCGCTCAATAATAGGACGGCGAAAACTACTGCGTTGCTAAGTTGGCGAGTCGATTTTTCCAAACGGGCTGCATGTTGGTTGAGCGTGGGGGTGTCGACTGCTATCTCGCCACGCTCCATTTTTAGGAGAGCGGCATCCAGCCGGCGGGGGATATTGATCAGCGCTCGGCCCCAAGTACCAATTTCTTCGAGCCAGTATTCCCAGCCATGTACGGCTTCGTCCGCGATGATCCTTTGGGCGAAGGGGGTCAACCCCTCCCACACATTGAAATCCGGGTTGAGACCGGTACACATCCCGGATAGGATTGCCACGCAGCGTACAAGGTAAATAATATCTCCTGGAACCTGGAAAGGCATAGAATAGATGATCTCACGGTATTCGCGGGCGAATTCATGCATCTCTCCCAGGCTGATCTTTTGTAACTCAGCCATGCTTTTGCCCCAAAATCGGTCGAAAACCTGGGATTCCATTTCTTCGATCAATTTCAGGTCAGCATGGGGCAGGAGGACGCCCAGCATTTGATAGGATTTTATCAGCCGCGAAGAATCCCGCATCCCGACGCCGATAACCATTTCGCGCAGCCCGGCGCGCAGATGGGGGGGGACTCTCCCCACCATGCCGAAATCCACGAAGGTGAGGAGCCACTCTCCACTCCCATCTCCCGCTGTTGTCGGGGGGAGGCCAGAGGGGTGAGTGGAGTTGGCAACGGGCGTCACAAACAGGTTGCCCGGGTGAGGGTCAGCGTGGAAGAATCCGTCCTCGAAAATCTGCTGGAGATAGGTATCGAACAGCCGTTGAGCTACTTCAGCCCGGTCGATCCCGGCGGCGGTGATAGCCTCGTAATCGGTGATTTTGATGGCGTACACGTCTTCCAAGACCAGCACGCGTTTGGTGGTGTGAGTCCAGACCACGCTGGGAACGCGCACCCCTGGACGATTGCGGAAGTTGGCCGCGAAGGTCTCGGCGTTTTTCCCCTCGGCCAGGTAGTCGATTTCCTCGTAAAGGGTGCGAGTGAACTCGTTCAGCAGAGCGGGCACATCGGCGCGCCGCGAAATGGGGCGATAACGCCGCATCCACTTCCCAACTGTTCGCAAAGCGGCTATGTCGGTGGCGATGATCCTTTCGATGTCGGGTCGCTGTACTTTGACCACCACATCCCTTAACCCCCTGGCGTTTTCGGAAACCCCAGGAGTCTTGTGAAGTTTGGCCCGGTGAACCTGTCCCAAAGATGCCGCTGCCAGGGGGTATTCCTCGAATTCGAGAAACTGCTCGCTCAAGAGGCCTCCCAGCTCGGCTTCGGCCACTCGGCGGATATCTTCGTAATCCTCGGGGGCAACTTCGTCCTGTAAATTGGCAAGCTCATCAGTGATCTCTTGGGGAAGCACGTCCACGCGCGACGAGAGGAACTGGCCTACCTTGATGAGTACGCCTCCCATTTGGGTTGCTAATGCTCGGAATTGCCCGGCGATCTTTCGTAGTCGATCAGCGCGGGTGCGTTTTGCTAAACCGCGCAATCCAATCCGCGGGAAAACAAGATCCCAAAGGATCAATCCGATAATGACACGGCCAAAGAATGAAACGATACGGCGGTAACGAGCACGATACATAGTTCACCTGGTGTTTGGAATGTGTTTTGCCACACTATTTTGACAATGTCACTCCACTGAAGGGGACTCCATTTGCGAGCGGAGTTCACGGAGAGCGGCAGTCTCCTCCGCTGGCTAGGGGATTGCTTCGCCGGAAAAGCTGGCTCGCAATGACATCAAATTTGGAATGTGTTTTGCCTAACTATACAGCAACTCAACGCTTCGCGCAACCATGCTGATATGTAATTGTTCACCTCCCCCCAAGAAACCCGTCACTCTAGCCGCCGTCCCTCGCGAAGCATCCCTGTGGGATGGCGGCGGTATTCCACACTAACCGAATTTCCACCTCAGACCAGCGCTGGGGATGGCGCAGTAAGCGGGGATGGTGGCATTTACCATTTATAATTCACCATTTACCATTTACAATTCGGTTTTGTTGGTGGGTACACATCCTTGGGGATGCATACCCAAAGGGCATGATAATGCACCACTAACATTTTGAGCAACTACATTTTGTGGTATCCTTCTGTTCTTATGTCGGATATAAAATCTGCTGATTTTGGCGCCCTGTATGCTCAATTTCAAGCTCCAATTTCAGTTCTTGACTGCGGCGAAAAATGCGCTCCCTACAACGAATATGGAGCGCCTTTTTGCTGCGATACCGCGCACGCCATCCCCACGGCCTATCAGCCCGAATGGGATTACTTGCAGCAATCTTCCACTGACCTGTGGCATTTGTGGGACGCCGATGATCCTGCGACGACTGCCCGCTTACGGGCTGAGATTTCCGATGGGCAGGTGTTGATCGAGTGCCGGGGGCTTGCATATTGCCAGCGCTCTTTCCGTTCGATCACCTGCCGGGCGTTTCCGTTTTTTCCGTACATCACGCGGCAAGGGGAGTTTATCGGCTTGGCGTATTATTGGCAGTACGAAGACCGCTGCTGGATGATCAGCAATCTGCACACGGTCACACTGGAATATCGAGCGCAGTTCATCGCTGTGTACGATTATATCTTCGAGCATATCCCGCAGGAAGTGGTTAATTTTCGCTATTATTCCACACTCATGCGGCGGGTGTTTGGCCGTCGTAAACGCTCCATTCCTGTGCTGCATCGCAACGGAAACGTGTACAAGATCACCCCTCGCAATGGACGCATGCGCCGCGTCAGTGCGGAGAGTTTGTCCAAGTTTGGCCTGTATAAGATCGCGGCAATGATGCCCTTTCCCGATGAGGCGTGAAACGTGATGCATGAAATATGCAGCATTAAGCCAGAACTAAAAATTTACCACGGATTTACCCAAAGGGCACGATGTCACGGGTTTACACCGATATTTTGTAACTACTCAGCCAGCCCCCCTAACCCCCCAACTTTGGGGGAAACCCCATACTCAGCCCAATTTTGGAGAGAACCCTTGTTGCTCCCCCCAGGGTTGGGGGGCAGGGGGGGCGCTTCGGGCGTTGTTAGCCAGATTCATTGTCTGCCTGAGTAGTCACGATTTTATCTGTTTTTCATCCGTGCAATCCGTGTAATCCGTGGTTAAATAAGTCTAAAAAGTAGCTCTCCCCCAATATATTAAACATGAGTACCACAACCCTCCACTCCGAATTTACCCTCCCAAAGCGGCGGCGCACCAACCGGCGCGGGCCGGTGCGCTGGATTGCATCCCACGCGATTTACTATTGGTATCTGGCTGTGGTGATGGTCGTTGGGGCTGTGGGCAATGCCGCGCTGGCCTCGGTAGTGCCTATTTATATCGGCAAAGCCCTCAATATCATCTCCGCGGAGCAGCCGGAAGTGCAGGCCCTGGTGCGCATTTCTTTTATAATTGCCATCAGCCAGGTTGTACGCAGTGTCTTGCAGTTGGGGCGCAATTTTGGAGCTGAATTGATCGGGCAGCGCATCGAGCGTGATATCCGCGATGAGCTTTATGTCAGCCTGCTGGGCAAGAGCATGACCTTTCACAGCTTACAGCCCGTGGGCGATACCATGGCCCGCGCCACCAACGATGTGCGCGAGATCAATCTTATGTTCAGCCCCGGCATAAATTTAGTCATCGGCTCGGCTAATTTCATCATCATGCCCTTAGTGTTGGGGCCTCGCTACCATCCGGCGCTGATTCTGGCTCCGCTAATTTACACCATCCTTTATTTCCTGTCATTATGGCAATATCTGCACGAACTGCGGCCCATCACCGATAACGTGCGCTCGGCCTTTGGTCAGTTGAACACTCGTTTGGCTGAAGCCATCGACGGCATCGAGACGGTCAAGGGGATGGCCCAAGAACTGCGTGAAGTCGATCTCTTTGGCCATAATGCGCACCGTTTCCGGGACCTGTTCGTTCGCCAGAGTGATGTCGAGGCCCGATTCATCCCCTTTATTTTGATGGCGCTTGCGCAGGCCGGCGGGCTGCTGCACGCTATTCTGCTTTACCGCCAGGGATTGCTCGATATTGGGGACATTGCGGCTTATTTTGGTCTGCTGCTTTTATTGGGATTCCCCACCTTTGTGTCGCTGTTTGCCTATTCTTTGGTTTCCCTGGGAGTTTCAGGGGCGCGGCGGGTTTTGGAACTCATCAACCGGGAAACCGACCTCGATCAAAATGCGGGCGGCTTTTCTGGAACCATGCAGGGGGCCGTGGAATTCAGGGATGTGAGCTTTGCCTACGGGGAGGCTGAACCCTCACTAGCCGCAATCACCCTCCAAGTCCGGCCCGGTCAGACCGTGGCAATCGTAGGCCAAACCGGAACGGGGAAAACGTCCCTGGTCAAGCTGGTCAACCGTACTTACGATGTCACCAATGGGCAGGTGTTGGTGGACGGGATTGATGTCCGCGATTGGAATCTGGAATCTCTGCGGCGGCAGATATCCATCATCGAGCAGGATATCTTTCTGTTCTCTCGCAGCATCGCAGAGAATATCGCTTTCGGCAAACCGGGGGCCACCCAGGATGAAATCGAAGCCTCTGCCCGGAGCGCCCAGGCCCACGAGTTTATCACCGCGTTCAAGGATGGCTACCAGACCGTAATTGGCGAGCGCGGCGCGACCCTTTCAGGCGGACAGCGGCAGCGATTGGCCCTGGCACGCGCTTTTCTCACAGACCCAAAGATTTTGGTGCTGGATGATTCCACCAGTGCCATCGACAGTGACACGGAGGATAAAATTCAACGCGCGATCTACGCCGCTGCAGAGGGGCGCACAACGCTGATAATCACGCACCGCCTCTCGCAAATCCGCTGGGCCGATCAGATCGTTGTGCTGCGGGGCGGGCGAATTACCGCCATTGGCAGCCATGATGAGTTGATGGCGACATCCGAGGCATATCGGAGGATTTTTAGTGAGTAGGAACGTGGAGGGTGGAGCGTGTAGCGCTGTCGCTCCACCCTCCACGCTTCACCCTCCACGATAACCACCATGGGCTTTTTCTCTGGATTAAACGACGAAACTTATGACAGGCATTATTCTGACCGCGAACTCGCGCGGAGGATTGTGGCTTACTTTAAGCCACACAAACGCCGTCTGACCTGGGTGGCGGTGCTGTTGACCACGATTGCGGTTGCAGCCGCGTCGATGCCTATCATCGTGTCGCGGGGCGTGGATATTTTGGCGGAGCGTGTAGATAATTCAACCATCGCTTGGATTTCTGGGGCGGTGTTAGCTTCTGGATTGTATTCCTGGGGAGCGAACTGGATACGCCGGAGATTGATGGCGCGCGTCGTTGGGGATGTAATTTTCACTCTGCGCACCGATGCCTTCCGTGCGGCTGCCGATCACGACCTCTCGTTTTACGATGAAATTTCATCCGGGCGGATTGTCTCGCGGATCACTTCCGATACGCAGGATTTCAGCCAGTTGGCAGTTTTTGCCACCGATTTGGTCTCGCAAATTGCCCAGGCCGCAATATTGGGGGTTGTGATTGTAGGGATCGAATGGAAGCTTTCTCTCTATGTGTTTGGGTTCCTGCCGATCATATTTTGGGCAGCGGGCAGTTTCCGCAACCTGGCACGCAAGGTCACCCGGCGGGGGATGAAAGCCATGGCCAATGTGAACGCAGCCATCAAAGAGACAGTCAGCGGTATTTCGGTGGCCAAGAATTTCCGTCAGGAAGCCGCTATCTTCGATGAATTCGACGCTGCCAACCAGTCTTCGTATCGGGTCAATGTGCAGCGCGGTTTTGTACTTTCCCTGATTTTTCCCGCTTTGAATGCTATGGGAGGCATTGCGACCGCGGTGCTGATGTACGTAGGCGGACTAAGCGCTGTCCAGGGGGCAATCACCATTGGGGCCTGGTACCTGTTCCTGATGAGTTTGGATCGCTTCTTCTTCCCGGTGCTCAACCTGTCCGCGTTTTGGGCGCAGGTTCAGTCGGGGCTTTCGGCATCGGAGCGCGTCTTTGCTGTAATTGATGCCAAATCCGCCGTACTGCAGGTCGATCAGCGCCCGGTTCCAGAATTACAGGGTGATATCCGTTTCGAGCAGCTCTTCTTCCGTTACACAGAGCAGGAGCAAATTTTCGACGATTTCAATTTGCATATTCGCCCCGGCGAGAGTGTGGCTCTGGTGGGACATACTGGGGCGGGGAAGTCCTCGATTGCCAAGTTGGTCGCCCGTTTCTACGAATTTCAGGACGGGCGTATTCTGGTAGATGGGCAAGACATTCGAGCTTTCGATCTCCACCAATACCGGAGCCAGCTTGGAATTGTGTCGCAGGTGCCCTTTTTGTTTTCGGGTACTGTGGCGGAGAATATCGGTTACGCTTGTGCGGATATTGATGCTGCCGAGATCGAAGCCATCGCGAAACAAATCGGCGGCGGGGAGTGGCTGGATACCCTGCCCCAGGGCTTGGAAACCGAAGTTGGCGAACGCGGCGGGCGGCTGTCGATGGGGCAACGCCAATTGGTTTCCTTGCTGCGGGTATTGGTGCATCGCCCAGCGATTTTCATCCTCGACGAAGCCACTGCCAGTATCGACCCCTTCACGGAGTGGCAGATTCAACAAGCCTTGAAAATGATCCTCGCCAACAGCACCAGCATTTTGATAGCCCACCGTTTATCCACGATCAAGGCCGCAGACCGGATCATTGTATTGGAGAACGGGCGCATAATCGAGGCTGGCAGCCATGACTCTTTGCTGGCTCAGAGTGGTCACTACGCCAACCTGTACAACACTTACTTCAGGCACCAAAGTCTGGAATATATAGAGCAGGTGAGAGCGATGGCCGCTGACTACCGACTGCCGACCGATGACCGATGACCGATGACCGATGACCGATGACCGATGACCGATGACCGATGACCGATGACCGATGACCGATGACTGATGACCGATGACCGATGACCGATGACCGATGACCGATGACCGATGACCGACATCGAATGAATTCGATGCTGCTATGAGAAACCTGCTAAAGCAGGTTCAGGGCATGTCGTAACACGCTAAAGCATGTTTTCAATATCAGACCCCGAATTCATTCGGGGGGGCTGCGCGCTGCCGACCGGTGACCGGTGACCACCGACCGCCGACTGCCGACCGGTGACCGGTGACCACCGACTGCCGACTGCCGACTGCCGACTGCCGACTGCCGACTGCCGACTGCCGACTGCCGACCCACATCGAATGAATTCGATGCTGCTATGAGAAACATGCTAAAGCATGTTCAGAGTATGTCGTAACATGCTTTAGCATGTTTTCAATATCAGACCCCGAATTCATTCGGGGGGGCTGCGCGCTGCTGACCGACTGCTGACCGCCTGACTACCAAATACTTTACTACTTGACTACTTAACTCGACTACTTGACTACTTGACTACTTGACTACTCGACTACCCGACTACTCGACTGCTCGACTGCTCGACTAATCGACTGCTCGACTACTCGACTGCTCGACTACTTGACTGCTCGACTACTTGACTGCTCGACTTCTTGACTACTCGACTATATGACTGCTCGACTACTCGACTACTCGACTGCTCGACTACTCGACTACTCGACTGCTCGACTGCTCGACTACTCGACTACTCGACTACTTGACTACTTGACTACTCGACTACCTGTAATACAATTGAACTATGTCTAAAACCAATACCCCACCTCCCCCATCATCTTCGTCAGTTTGGATGTTTTTGCAGGATCGCATCGCTCCATTTTTGGTTGCTCTGTATCAGGGTATGATCATTGTGGCTTTCGCGGCCTTAGCGATTTTGGCTTATCGCTGGGTCCACACACCTTTTATTGGGGCATTCATAGAACACACATTGATTTTCAATGCCATGGGGCCA
>JBDRGC010000224.1:0-11306 GCA_043818215.1 Chloroflexota bacterium
CGTTTGTATCCTAACGCGAGCGCCGGTTGAGTAGCGCAGGCACACGTTTTTCGTGCCGGAGCGTACACCTGCACTGCGTGTGGCGCAAGTGTCGAAACCCAGCGGATTAAGGCAAATCAGCTCATTTTCACGCCCCGCTTGGTTTCGACACCGTACCTGCGTTCGGTGCAGGTGTACGGCTCTCCGTCCCTCCGAGCCTACCCTTCGACCAGCTCAGGACACCGCTCAACCGGCGCTACACTCAAATTTGGAAATGGGCAAGTTATTTAATCACTGTCCCTAAGCAGACACTTCAAAAATCTCAGCCCTTTCTGCGGTCGCTGTAGGCATACTTCGCGAAAAGAACTTTTTCAGTGGAGTATTACGATGGCTTGATCAACTCGCCAACCCGCGCAAAAACAAAGCACCGACTTCGAATCCTTGGCGTGCTTTGTGCGCTGCGTGGTAAAAAAACGCTACTCTTCTTCGATTATATCCGGATCTTCAGTTTTGCGTTCGAGCATCTGCATCTGGGACGCAATCACTTTGGTGAAGTAACGCGTCTTGCCTTCGGCCTCGTAGCGGTCGGTTTGCAAACGTCCCTCGACGAATACCAGCCTCCCTTTGCCAAGATATTTCTGGCAGATCTCGCCCAACTTGCCCCAGGCCTCCACGTTGAACCAATCGGTGGCTTCTTTGCTTTTGCCATCTTTGGCCTTCCAACGCCGGTCAACCGCCACACTGAAAGTGCAGACATTTTTGCCGGTTGGTGTAACGCGGGTCTCCGGGTTTTTTCCCAGTCGTCCAATGAGTTGTACACTATTGAGTCCGGGCATATTAATTCCTCCTTGGAGGTAGAATTGTACGCAAAGACACAGTGTCTCCGAGCCGCCAAAACACTCATCGTTGTTCTTCGCGGCCTGGCTCCATAGCAACTTTGCGTTTAATAAAGAACTGTTATCAGTGTAGCGGAAGTTCCGCGAAAGTCAAGTGTTTTGGTTGCCTCCTCCGCCAAAGGCTGGTATGCTTGCGTGAGGCAAGAGGCAAGAGGCAAGGGGCAAGAGGCATGAGGCAGGAGGCAGGAGGCAGGAGGCAGGAGGCAGGAGGCAGGAGGCAGGAGGCAGGAGGCGAGTCTCCACTCTCTAGTCTCTACTCTCCAACCCCCAATCTCCAACCCACCAATCCCCAATCTCCAATCTCCAATCCCCAATCTCCAATCCCTAATCCCTAACCCCTAACCCCCAGACCACCCCATGTACATAGCCATCGAAGGCGGCATCGGCGTCGGAAAGACCACCCTTGCCCGTTTACTCCAATCTGCACTTGAATCCGAGTTAGTGCTCGAAGTCTTCGAAGAGAATCCATTCCTGGTCGATTTTTACTCCGGCCGGGAACGGTATGCCTTCCAAACTCAGATATTCTTTTTGCTTAGCCGCTACCACCAGCAGCGCGCAGTTCCTAAAATGCTGTCTACAAACGCCAATCTGATAGCCGATTACACATTCGAAAAGGACGCTCTCTTTGCTGGCATCAACCTGGTTGGCGATGAATTTGACGTATATCATGATGTTCATGTGGCCCTGGCCGAGAAAATCCCGCTCCCCGATCTGATCGTCTACCTGCGCGCCGATACTGATATTCTCATGCAGCGCATAGCCTACCGCGACCGGCTCTATGAGCGCGACATGGAACGAGCCTACATCGATGAGCTTAACCATGCCTACGAAGAGTTCTTTGGAGATGGGCACAAAGGTGCTCCGGTTTTGACGATAGATACAAACAACCTGAACTACGTCGCCGATCCCGAAGACCTGAGATGGGTAGAGAACCGCATCCGCCAGATCTTGAAATTGTCCCCCTTCCAGACTGAACTGCCTCTGGAAATCGAGGCTGATGAACGACCCCATACTTGAGATAGGACTTGCGCAGTTCGGTGGTTAGATGATAAGTGATGACCACAAATCACAAAACGCTCTAGCCGCCGTCCTCATAAAATGCTCTAGCCGGAGTCCTTCGCGAAGCATCCCTGTGAGACGGCGGCGGAGATGCCGCTGGGAGCATCTTTGAGATAGCCCGTCACTTACTTTTTTACCACTACCCGCAGTTCAAGGTGCGACGCACTTTCACCAAAACCTGAGTGCGTCGCACCTGATTCCAGCTAGAGATTGGACGATCCCCCGTGCAAATTACAACCGAAGTCCTGAAAAATTTTGCCGAAACCACGGTCGAAAAGCTTACCCGCGTTGACCACAGTATCCTGGCAGCCTACCTCACCGGCTCTCTGGTAACGGAAGAAAACCCCCTATTGGGCGGCACAGCCGATATTGATTTGATCTTCATTCATATTGGAGAGCCACAAACCTCGCGGGAAATTTTGCGCCTGACGGATGAAGTCCATCTTGATATTGCCCATCATCCGCAAAGGGATTACCTCTGGCGGAGGGAACTGCGCGTTCACCCCTGGATGGGACCGGCCATCTCCGAAGCCATCGTCATGTATGACCCTCAGCATTTCCTGGATCTTACCCGGGCCAGCGTGCAGGGGCTGTTTCATCAAGCCGACAACATGTTGAAACGCTCTCTGCCGTTGATAGCACATGCCCGTGAGATTTGGCTCAACTTCCAACTTACATCCCCAGACCCTGGCCCGGAGGCAATTTTCGATTACCTGCGAGTGCTGGGTCGTGCCGCAAACGCGATTGCCCTCTTGGGCGGTGACCCTCTGACCGAACGGCGCTTTCTGCTGAATTTTCCCGACCGGGTGGAAGCGATTGGCCGCCCCGTAATGTATGCCGGACTCTTAGGGCTGCTCGGTGCGCCCAGGGTGGATGCAGAAATCCTGGCATCCTGGTTGCCTGCCTGGGAAACCACGCTGGATGCCCTGCCTCAAGTTGGGAGGCATCCCCGCTTACATCCCTATCGCAAGAGCTATTATTTACAGGCCTTCCAAGCCATTTTGGGCAGTGGACAGCCGCAGAATATCCTTTGGCCCCTTCTGCGTACCTGGACTTTGGCGGCTCGATCTCTTCCCGAGAGCGACCCGGTTATTCAAAAGTGGAGAGACGCCTGCCAGCATCTGGGATTGCTCGGTCCCGATTTTGCCGAACGGATCACCGCTTTGGATGCCTACCTGGCACAAGTGGAAGAGGCCATAGACGCCTGGGCACGGGAAAACGGGGCATGAACAAGAAAGTCGGTTTCTCTGCGGGAGAAACCGGCTTTTTGATTCGGGGTAACTCTTCATCTCACTTCAAGTTTTACAGAATCGGGCAAGGAAAGTTGGTAATGGGACACGAAAGTGTCCTTTGGGCCGGACGATGCACTCTCGTGCATCACTACCAACCAACTTGGCATTGTCAAAGTAGTTACGATTCAGGCTGATTCAAGTCGTGGCAGCGTTACCATTAAAGTGGTTCCCTTCCCGGGGCCGCCACTCTGCGCCCAAATTCGGCCTCCGTGGAGTTCTGCCATGGCACGCGCAATTGCCAGCCCCAGCCCTAATTCGCCAAAATGGCGGATCATGTGGTCTTCCACTTGATAGCATTGATCGAATATATGCTCTACTTTATCGGGGGGAATCCAAATCCCGCTATCTGTTACTTCTATCAATACTTCTTACTCGCGCGTACTAACGCGCACAGCGATCTCACCGGTGTTATGCGTAAAGCGCACCGCGTTGTTCAGAATATTCACAAAAACGAGTTCTAATTTAGGGTCTGCGTTGACGAGTATTGGCTCTTTGGGCAGATTGATGGTCAAGGTGTTGCTCTTGGCTTCTGTTGTAGATGCGACCTCTTAATAAGCGTTATTATACTGAACTGCGAGATTTGGAAATCCCGGCTACATTGCTAATCAAACCGGGAATTGCTATGGAAAATGTCCGTTGCGACCATCCCCGCGCCTCAGCTATTCGCCATCGAGATCTACCAGCCCGTAGCGAATCGCGGTCACCGCGGCTTGGGTGCGGTCGGAGACCCCCAATTTCCTGAAGATTTCACTGGTGTAGTTGCGCACCGTGCCTTCTGTCAGGAAGAGTTGTTGGGCGATATCTGCATTGGTCAACCCCTGGGACAGAAGCTTGATAATATCGTTTTCGCGCTCGCTCAGTGAGAAGTGGGTGGGGTGTTTGACGATCTTTTTTTCGCTGGCAACGCTTGATAGCACTTTTCCGGCAATGTTTGGGTCTATGTATGATTTCCCTGCGACTGTCCCTTTGATGGCGGCGATCAATTCATCGGGGGGTGTGTCTTTCAATAGATAGCCTGCTGCACCGCCGCGAATGGCATCGAAGAGCCACTCGTCATCATCGTAGGTGGTCAGTACCAGCACGTGGATATGGGGATACCTGGCGCGTATCTTGCGAGTTGCCACGATGCCGTTCATCACGGGCATTTTCAGGTCCATGAGCACCAAATCGGGCCGGGATTCAGGAACCAATTCCAGGGCCTCCGCTCCGTCATGGGCAACTCCCGCCACCTCAATGCCAGGATAGGAACTCAGGATTTTGGTCAATCCCTCACAGACTATCAATTGGTCGTCACAGATCAATACTTTAATCATGGGGTATCCTAGCGCATTCCGGTAAAAGTGGCACAAGCAATTCTGATCTGACCGCCGACCGCTGAACCAATCACCAGTCCACCAAGGTGGACTTCGTGCATTTCGTTGCTGCGACTTTCGCGAAGCATCCCCGAAGGGGAGAAGTCGCCCGACTGCCCAGGTGCACGACCGCCGACCGCCATCCGCTGTCCGCCATCCGCCATCCGCCATCCGCTGCCCGCCATCCGCCATCCGCCATCCGCCGTCTGTCTTATCCCGCAATGGCAATAGGGATTGATAGCTGCACACTCGTTCCTTTTGTGGAGTGACTGTGTACTTCCAAATTTCCGCTCATCAGGATGGCGCGTTCTCGCATACCTTGAATTCCGAGTTTATCGGCGAAATCTACGTTTTGTGGGTCGAAGCCGCACCCGTCATCGCTGATGGTCAATATCAGTGTGCGGTCTTCTGTTTTTAGCTGGAGAGTCACTTTTTGGGCATCGGCATGGCGGACGATATTTTCCAATGTCTCTTGCGCGATGCGATAAAGGCATTGCTCGACATCGGGAGTAAGTTCTGGGAGATGGTCTGAAATTTGGCACGACAAAGCAAATTCGGCCCGCGAGGCTGCCTCTGTGGCAAGATTCCGAACCGCAATCATCAACCCCAGGTCTTCCAATTGTTTGGAGCGCAGGTCTTTGAGCGCGCGACGTGTTTCTGCCAACCCGGAGCGGGTATTCGACAGTGAGTGTTCCAGCATGGCATGGGCTTCTGTTTGCTCGGATGGCAGCATCAATTTGATGGCTTCCAGGTTGACAGCCTGCCCGCTTAACGTATGCGCCAGGGTATCGTGCAGCTCGCGGGCCAGACGGTTGCGCTCCCGGCTGGTGGCAAGTTGCTCCAGGGTGTTGGCATGTTGGCCGAGTTTGATATTGGCGCGTACTAATTCTCTGCGCTGTGCCCGCTGCCCATTGACCAGCAGAGTGACGATATGCCCCACAGTGCCAAAAGCAAAGGCGCGGATCAGCGGCACTCCCAAGATTGGCATAGTTTGGAAGTTGATTTCGCCAATTTGTGGATACAAGACAGACATTTCGACGAGGGCAGACGCGAGCACAAATATAACCACGTACCGGAACTCGTATTGCCAGGCAATCAACACCAGGGGTACTAACAGGATTGGGAGCAGCAGCCAACTGCGGGTGATGGTTATTGACAGGTCCTCTGGGGATTCGGCCAAATAAATCAAGTTGCTGAAGATCGGTATGACCGTAGCGCTGGCGAGTGCCAGGGGAAGATACCATTGCTTTAGTTTCCTGCGTAGCCAATTCCAGGAGAGATACCCGAATAATGCCAGATTGATCCCAAAATTGACATACGAGTTAAGCTGCGTTGGTGTGTCTCCTTCCCCCGTTTGTATGGCCGTGAAGATAACCAGAGCGGCGAAATAGATCATCGCGATTCCGGTGAAATAGCGAAATATGGGCAGTAATCCGGGTTCGATTGTTCTCTTCATAGGTTTTGGCATCGAAGACAGACATCGTTTGACATCGAATGAATTCGATGCTGTTACAAGAAACCTGTTGAAACAGGTTCGAGGTGTGGTTTAACGTGCTTTAGGAACGGTGATCAAATAACTTGCTCATTTCCAAATTTGAGTGTAGCGCCGGTTGAGTAGGCTCGGAGGGATGGAGAGCCGTATCGAAACCAAGCGGGGCGTGAAAATGAGCTAATTTGCCTTAATCCGCTGGGTTTCGATACGCTCCGGCACTAAAAACGTGTGCCTGCGCTACTCAACCAGCGATCGCGTTAGGATACAAACGCGCAAGTTATTTAATTCTCGTTCCTTAGCATGTTTTGGATATCAACCCCGAATTCATTCGGGGTGCTGAGACATCGAATGAATTCGATGCTGTTATGAGAAACCTGTTGAAACAGGTTCGAGGTGTGGTTCAACATGCTTTAGCATGTTTTGGGTATCAGCCCCGAATTCATTCGGGGTGCTCTCATACGGGGTGCTCTCTGATTCCCTAGAATAATACTATAGAGCCTGTTTCATTGGCAAACGAAATCATCATTTTGACAAAACTGGTGACAGGCGTCATATCCGAAAGTGGCGCCTGTCACACGCGTTGATGGTTCTCGACACCTGCCGGGAGAAGGGATACTGTTCTATATTGGGGGGAGGAACCAGGGACTAGGAACTAGGAACTAGGAACCAGGAAATCAGGAAACCAGGAAACTAGGAAACCAGGAAACCAGGAATCAGGAAACCTTGCTTCCTCCCATCTCCTATCTTCCCTTTAATCTCTAATCTCAAATCTCTAATCTCTAATCTCTATGAACAAGGCCCTCATCCACGCACAAAGCCTCACCAAACGCTACCCCACCCAAAAAACCGATGCCATCACAGGGCTGGATTTTTCCATTCCCCGCGGGCAGCTTTACGGCCTGGTCGGGCCGGACGGGGCCGGTAAGACCACAACTCTGCGGATTCTGTCCACGGTGATGGAACAGAGCAGCGGCAGTGCTAGCATTGCAGGCTGCGATGTCAAAACCGGAGCCGACAAGGCTCGTCATCACATCGGATACATGCCCCAGAATTTCAGCCTGTATCCTGACTTGAGCGTTATCGAAAACCTGAATTTCTTCGCCAATCTTCACGCTGTCCCGCCAGACCGCAAGGATATCCGCATCCCGGAGTTGCTGGCTTTCAGCCGCCTCGACCGCTTTCGAAGCCGCCGGGCAGGCAAGCTATCGGGAGGCATGAAAAAGAAATTGGCTCTGGCATGCGCCCTGGTTCACGATCCCGACGTGCTCTTGTTGGATGAACCATCGACCGGCGTTGACCCTGTCTCTCGCCGGGAATTGTGGGTCATCCTGGCCGAAGTGGTGCAGCGGGGGGTCGCGGTGCTGGTCAGTACCCCGTACATGGATGAAGCCGAGCGCTGTCACCGCGTCGGCGTGCTTTACCGGGGCGAACTGCTCACCAGCGGGGCGCCGGAAGACTTGGAAGCCGGGCTGCCTTACGATATTGTGGAAGTCAAAGCCAGACCGCGCAAGGAAATGCGCCGCGTGGTTGAGAGAACAGATGGCATTGTAGACTGGCGTCCGGTGGGTGACCGCTTGCGTTTGACGGTTCCCAACACAGACTCGAATGCCAAACGGGTGATACAGGCCTTGAAATCGGGATTCAAGCGGGAAGGATTGGATGTGAGTATCCTGCGGCAAACTAAAACAACAATGGAAGATGTCTTCGTTCACCTGGTTGCCGGGCAGCGAGGTGTTGCATGAATGATTATGTCAATGCTGTTGAAACGCAGCAACTAACCAAAAAATTCGGGGGTTTCACCGCAGTGGATCGGGTTGATTTTTACATTCCCAAAGGTGAGATATTCGGCCTGCTCGGCCCAAACGGGGCCGGGAAGACCACCACCATCCGGATGCTGTGCGGAATTTTAGAGCCAAGCGGTGGCACGGGTACTGTCCTGGGCTACGACATCGCCAAAGACCCCGAAGAAATCAAAAAGCGCATCGGATATATGTCACAGAAATTCTCGCTGTACAACGATCTGACTGCCCAAGAGAATATCAGGTTTTACGCGGCCATATACGGTGTGCCCAAAAAGGAGCGCACACCGCGGGTAGATGAATTGATCGAAATGGCCGGCCTGAAGGGATACGAAAGAGAACTGACCCGCAATCTCTCCGGGGCCTGGCGTCAGAGACTTGCTTTTGCGTGCGCCATTGCTCACAAGCCCCCGATGCTCTTTCTCGACGAAGCCACCGCCGGTGTTGACCCGGTCTCGCGCCGCGAATTTTGGGACCTGATCTACGCGATGGCCGGGCAAGGGGTCAGCGTGCTGGCAACCACTCACTACATGGACGAGGCCGAATACTGCAATACCATCGGCATGATGTACCGCGGCGAGCTGATTGCCCTCGCCAGCCCCGACGAACTCAAAGCCAGGATGCCCGGTACACTGCTGCAAGTCGATTGCGCCAACCCCGCGCAGGCCGAAAGCGTTTTGGATTCCCTCCCGGAAGTGATCGGCTCATCACTGCATGGGGCGCAGCTTCACGTTGTTTTGAAATCCCCTGGCAAAGAAAAGAAAATCCGGCGCGCGCTCACCTCAGAGGGCATTAAAGTCCACCACATAGAAGAGATTCAGCCATCATTGGAAGACGTGTTCATCTCTATGGTCGAAGATAGCCGCACCCAGGTAGATGACCACTGACTGCCGACCACCGACCACCGAATCAGTCCACGAAGGTGGACTTCGTGCCCTTCGTTGCCGCGACTTTCGCGAAGCATCCCCGAAGGGGGGAAGTCGCCCGTCGCCCCCGCCGCCGAAGCATCCCGTGCATAGCCTACCCGAAGGGTGCAAAGGGGGGAAGTCACCCGACTGCCCCCTTCGGCGAAGCGGCAAATAGCCGTCAGCCGTCTGCGGTCATCGGACATCGGTCATCCGTCAGCCGTCATCGGTCATCGGTCGTCGGTCGGCAATCAGCCAAAGCCAAAAATTTCGGAGAAACCCCATGGAACGCCTGTTAACCATCATGAAAAAAGAGTTCTTCCACATCTGGCGGGACCCGCGCACAATGGCGTTGATCATTGCTTTGCCGGTCATGCTTCTGGTGCTTCTCGGCTACGGCGTGTCTGGTGAAACCAAGAATATTCCCATGGCCGTGGCGGACTTCTCCAAAACCGATGCCAGCCGCAGATATATCGAATATTTCACCACCAGCGGAGATTTCGAATTCCGCTACACTGCCTTCAGCGAAGATGAACTCATCAATCTGATCGATACCGACCGCGCAGAAGTCGGCTTGTTGATCCCGGAAGATTTTGGCCGCCGCGTCGACACCGGCAAAACGGCCGTCACGCAGTTTTACATCAACGGCTCCGACCCTTCGATTGCCCAAACCACAGCATTGAAAATCGGTGCCATCGGACAAATTGTGGCCCAAGACCTGCTGGTCGAGCAGCTTACAAAAGCAACCGGCGGACTGGATTTACAAATCCCCATCAACAGCCTGTCCTTGATGCTATACAACCCCAACTCCGACCCTGGCCTGTTCATGATTCCCGGCCTGATCCCGATCATCCTTCAAGTCCAAACCTTGCTGCTGACCGCCTTAGCCATCGTCCGAGAGCGTGAGCAAGGCACCATGGAGCAGCTGATTGTCACCCCCATCAAATCCTGGGAACTGATGCTGGGCAAGATCATCCCATATTTAATGGTGTGCATTTTCAACACTCTGGTCATGCTTTGGCTGGGGCAGCTAATATTCGGTATTTCAGCGGTCGGCAGCGTGTGGGAATTGGTGGGCCTGAGCACGGTCTTCATCCTCGGCTCGCTGGGCCTGGGCGTGCTGATCTCGAATGTCTCCCGCACCCAGATGCAGGCCATGTATCTGGCGGTTGGCGTGGTGCTCATCCCGGCCATCATCCTGTCGGGGCTGATCATCTCCCGCAGCGGGATGCCCCGGGCGACCTATCTTTTCAGCGAATTGCTGCCGGTGACACATTTTCTTGAAATCACCCGTGGCATCATGCTCAAAGGTGTCGGCGCAGAGGTTTTGTGGCCCTCCATCTGGCCCCTGATCGTGCTCAGCGTTGTTTATTTCACGGCCAGTGTGTTGGCGTTCCGCAAGAGGTTGTGAAAGATGAGTACAAAAATATTGTTGACAGGTGCCTCAGGCGCGGTTGGCTTTGAAGCCTTCCAAGAATTGCTGAAGCGCAAAGACCAATATGAGATCCGAATTTTGAGCCTGGATGCCAAACAGGAGCGCAGATTATTCCGCCCCTACGCCGATCAGGTCGATATTGTGTGGGGAGATTTGCGGAATCCGGAGGACGTGCGTGCAGCGGTTGACGGGGTGGACGCTGTCCTGCACGCCGCGGCCTTGATTCCCCCTGCTGCCGACCGCCACCCTGAACTAGCTTGGGAGATAAACGTTAGCGGGACGCGGAACTTGGTTGCTGCTATGCGGAGGCAGCCTAAGCCCCCAAAGTTGATCTACACCTCGTCTATCTCCGTTTATGGCGACCGCGTTGATGACCCGCATATCCGGGTTGGCGATCCCCTCGCTCCGAGTATCGGCGACGAATACGCCCGCACGAAGATCGCCGCCGAGAGGTTGATCCGCAGCTCCGGCCTCAAGTGGACGATCCTGCGTTTATGCGGGATTCTGACTCCACGGTTGAAAATCCAACCCCTAATGTTTCACATGCCCCTGGACACAGCCCTGGAGTGGTGCCACAGTTCCGACGCCGGGTACGCCCTGGTTCGAGCCATCGAATGCGATGGCGTCGATGGCCGCATTTTCAACCTCGGCGGCGGGAAGCACTGCCGCATCACAGCCCGAGAATTCTTGCGCACCATGATGCCCATTTTTGGCGTCGATTCGGGCCTTATCCCGGATTACGCCTTCGCCAAGCAGAATTTCCACTCTGGCTACTACGCCGATGGTGATGATTTGGATGCCCTGCTCCACTTCCGGCGGAAGACATTGCAAGATTACGTCGATGTCGCGCGAAACAGCGTTTCCCCGGTGCAGAGGTTTCTCCTGCGGTTGATTCCCCGTCCCATAGTGCGCCAATGGCTTATGCGCATGTCCGAACCGCTGAAAGCCATCCAAGAACGTGACGAGAATCTCATCTCTCGCTTTTACGGTTCTCGTCAGGCGTTTGAGCAATTAGGTACGAGAATTAAATAACTTGCGCGTTTGTATCCTAACGCGAGCGCGGGTTGTGTAGGGGGGGGGGGGGGGGGGGGGGGGCC
>JBDRGC010000225.1:0-8377 GCA_043818215.1 Chloroflexota bacterium
CTACATCTGAAACCCGGGTTTAGAGATAACCGTTTTGAATTCTAAATTCTCGACAAAATCGCCTAACTCTGCGATTACATTGTCCCATTCCGTTGACATCAGAGCATTTTGCAAAAACTCTTGATCTGGTACTTCCGCTACGGTGAGAATCTGAGGTTGGTCGCCGTACACAGTGACCCAGGCATCTGTGGGTTCCAGGCCCAGTCGCTGAATTTCGGGGATGAATTCGCGTACTACGAATTCGAAATACTCTTGCTCGCGTCCCGGAATAATATCCCACGACATCAACAGTTTGATAGCCACGATCACTCTCCACTAAGGAACGGGGATTAAATAACTCACACATTTCCGAATTTGGGCGTAGCGCCGGTTGAGTAGGCTCGGAGGTACGAAGAGCTGTACACCTGCACCGAACGCAGGTACGGTGTCGAAACCAAGCGGGGCTTGAAAATGGGCTAAGTGACCGTAATCCGCTGGGTTTCGACACTTGCACCGTAACGCAAGTGCAGGTGTACGCTACGGCACGAAAAGCGTGTGCCTCCGCTACTCAACCGACGCTCGCGCTAGGATACAAACGCGCAAGTTATTTAATTCTCATTCCTAAAGGTTTTTGGGACTTCGCGTGGAGACGTCTCACCACACGAAATACCAAAGAGTCTTCACTAAGAAGCGCGTTTGTAATCCAGTACAACTACCCGGGGTTCGGTCGGAACAGACGAAGGGATGATTTTCAATGAAGGCTGTGGCTCTAGCTGGCCCAGTCCCATTTCCTTGAGGAACTTATCCAGGGAATCCAATGTTATTTTGCTTTCTGGCGTGCTATAGTGCATGGGAATCACAATCCCCGGTTCTATTAAACTTACCACTTCAGCGGCTTTGGCAGCGTTCAAGCCATCGCCGCCGCCGATTGGGACTAAAGCCACATGCACTGTGCCCAAAGCCTCGATTTGTGCCTGGCTGGGGACTCTACGAATATCCCCTAAATGCGCAACAGCAACTCCGTCGTAGTCGAACACACAGAGTATATTGCGAGGTTCGGATTTTATGCGCTTTGTGCGTCCATTGGTCTGCACTGCGGTGATAAACACGCCGCCAATTTCATATTCGCCCGGGCCTTTGATGACCCACGGCTTGGTTTTCACAGCAGATACAAAACTATGCCCCGGAGAGTCGTGACTGATGGACACGATATCGCCGCGTAACTTCAACGGCTGGTAGCCAATCATTTCATGGTCATAAGGATCGGTGACCACGGTCGCCAGGCCGCGCTCGGTGAGTCGGAAACAGGAATGTCCGTACCAGGTAATCTCCATTCAGCCTCCTGATGTGTTGAGTTATGCAGGGTTATACCGCAAAAGTGTCGGGCGGCCTCGCTCACAGCGCCATCCCCGGCGCAACTGGGGTTAACAACCCCGCCGTGGACGGCGTCGGAGCAGAAATGTCCCAAATTAGCAGCTGGTCACCGACACTTTTGCGGTATACTCGTTATGCAGGGCTGCCGCCACGCTTCATCAAGCCGAATTATACTTCATTGTAGAGAAGTACGTCAAAAATATCATGCCAAGTCTTTGCCCCCCACTCATCGCCGCTTTGAGTAATCCCTTCTTCTCCAAAATCTCCCAAGCCTAAACCGGCTGTGGGTCTCTGGGACACTGCGCGCCGGAGAAGGAGGCAGAGGTGGGGACTTTCTATGCAATTTGCTTTGCAATTTCGTAAGTTCTAATTTTACTTGACGCTGTGTCGGGATTATGCTAGTATCGTACCATCTCACTGAGCGGAAGAGGAAGGCGGATTCAAAATATACCAAAGGCAGATTTCGCAGCCTGCCCCCCTCCTTTGTGAGAAGCTACTGGAAATCGATGATAAAACCTGGCTTGTGGGGTTGCTGGCACCAATCTGGCTTTTCCAACCTGACGGGCGAGGCAAGTTACAGAAGGAGTTGACACAATGAGAAACTACCGTTTCCTCGCATTCTTCTTAGTAGCATTGTTCGTTTTGGGGTTGACTGCTTGTGAGAAAAGTGCCTCAACCCCGCCTTCATCTTCTGCTGATGGAACCGAGTCCCCTCTTCTTGAAGGTACGCAATCCCCCATGGATGTGTTGGTTGGGATGACTACACAGACCGCGGTGGCAGAAACTGGGGGGGGCACAGGAGTTGATGCTACCCAACCTTCAGAAGAAGTGCCTCTCCCTACGGCGGAGGCAGAAACAGATCAAACCGTACCTACGCCCACGCAAGAAGCCGCAGCAGAGCCGGAACCTGAGATCGTTGCTCCGGAGTTCGAAGTCCCGAATACCTATACCCTGCGGGCCGGCGAATTTCCATATTGCATCGCCCGGCGGTTCGATGTTGCACCAGGTGCGCTGCTGAATGCCAATGGCTTATCCAGTGCATCGATGGTATACCCCGGCACTACATTGACAATCCCAAAGGATGCCGGCTCCTTCAATGCAGGTCCACGTTCGCTCAGAGCGCATCCGGTCAAATATACTATCATGGCGGGAGACACGGTCTACTCCATCGCCTGCTTGTTTGGTGACGTAGACCCCAGGGCTATCGAGGCGGTAAACGGGTTGACCGGAGCTTACACGCTGTCCGTGGGACAGGTTATCCAAATCCCGTAGTCGATCCTTTTTTCTCAAGTTGAACTTGATATCATAGGAGCAGCCTGAATTTCATGGGCTGCTCCTGATTTTTTGTAGTCCCAGGGTCTCACCACGCGAGATCCCAAAGAGCCTGCACAGTAAAACATCGATGAATTTTAAAACCATTCACTCTGAAAACATATATCAGGGCCGGGCGTTTTCCGTCCGTAGAGATGAAATAGAACTGCCCAACGGAAAAACTGCCCAACGCGATATCATCGATCATAGCGGTGCGGTAACTATATTACCGCTCGATTCCGAGGGGCGGATCTGGTTTGTGCGCCAATACCGTCACGCAGCTGGGGTCGAAATCCTGGAACTCCCCGCCGGAATGCTGGAAGATGGCGAGCCTCCGGAAATGTGCGCCCGTCGTGAACTCCGGGAAGAAGTCGGCATGGCCGCCGGGCATCTGCAAAAAATCGGGGAGTTCTATCTGGCCCCGGGATATTCCACGGAATACATGCATGTTTATCTGGCAACCGATTTGTTTCCCTCGCCCCTGCCAGGAGACGAGGATGAATTCTTGAGCGTGGAAAGCATCCCTGCCGCTCAAGTATTCGAGATGGCGAAAACAGGAAGCATTACAGATGCTAAGACGTTGGCAGCCCTGCTGTTGGTTCAGCCGTTCCTGAAAAATGGGAACAGCTTACCTGATGTTGATGAGACCTGTGGACTGGTATAGTCTTGTGTTTACATGTTCCCCTGAGAAAACCCCTGGGGCTGGCCCGGTGAACACATTCGATTTCTAAGTTTGCGATTCTCTTCTCAAACGCAAATCAGCATGGTATAATCTGCGACCGCGCCGCCATGGGCGGCTTTGTGTTGTTATAATCAAATGATATTTGCAAGGGTTGATGAAAATGAACGAACTACTCAAATCTGTAGATGCTCCCGAAAATCCCAACGTCCCCGAGTTGCTTATTGGTGACATAGTCAGCGTCTTCCTGCGAATCAAAGAAGGTACTAACGAACGTATCCAGGAATTCAAAGGCACGGTTATTGGCCAGCGTAACGCCGCAAATAGTACCAACTTCACCGTGCGACGCATTGCCAGCAACGGAATCGGTGTGGAGCGCACATTCCTCAAGCGTTCTCCGCGCATCGAAAAAGTTCAGGTACACCGCCACTCTAACGTCCGCCGGGCAAAACTGTACTTCCTGCGTGACCGCACCGGCAAGAGCGCCCGCCTCAAACAAAAATTCAACTAAATTCGTAAGCTCGTTTAGACTAAGGGTGCAGCCTGTAAAGCTGTGCCTTTTTGTGCTTCATATCTTTGGGAATATTTATGCCCTCCCCGCTGATCGGTATCATCACTTATAGACATCCCAGTTCCTATGGCTTTTCTCTGAATGCCCTGGCTGAGGCGTATATACAGGCTGTATCGCAGGCCGGCGGAATTCCTGTGCTGATTCCCTTGGGACTCCCCGAGGAACAACTCAACGATATGCTGCCCCGGCTAGATGGAATCCTCTTCAGCGGAGGCGGCGATATCGAGCCTCAGCGATTTGGGGCCGATAACCACCCCGAAGTAAAAGGGGTGGACACTGACCGGGACCGGGTCGAAATTCAATTGGCGCGGGATGTGGTTCGAGATGGAATCCCCTTCCTGGGAATTTGCCGCGGCATCCAATTGATCAACGTAGCCCTGGGGGGAACCCTCTACACCCATCTATCCGATCAGTATCCCGGAGCCATCCAGCATTCCTTCCTCGATGAGCAGCCGCGCGATTACCTGGCGCACGAAGTGAAAGTCCAGGCTGGCACCCAACTCTTCGAGATTTTAGGGGACCCCACCATAAAAGTCAACAGCCTGCACCACCAGGGCATTCGTCAATTGGCAGCCGGCCTGAAAATGACAGCCCAGGCCCCCGATGGACTGATCGAGGGTGTAGAAATTCCTGAACATCCATTTGGAATTGCAGTCCAATGGCACCCGGAATGGCTAACGGCGCACGCCCCCATGCGGGACTTGTTTCGGGCATTTGTGGAAGCAGCGGTCGTATAGCGTGGAGGGTGGAGCGTGCAGCGTGCAGCGATCACCCCTCGACGGGATTACTCAAGCACAGCCTTTATGAACTCGAAACACGCCCCCATCGGCATCTTCGACTCCGGCGTCGGTGGGTTATCGGTCTTGGGCGCGATACGGCAGCAGTTCCCCTGCGAAGATATGATCTTCCTGGCCGACCAGGGCCACGTCCCTTACGGGCCGCGTCCAATGTCGCAGGTGCAGGATTTTTCTGAAGGCGTCACCCGTTATTTATTATCGCAGGGGGCAAAGTTGATTGTGGTGGCCTGCAATACGGCCTCTGCGGCCGCTCTTCACCATCTGCGCAATACTTTCCTCCAGACACCCTTTGTAGGCATGGAACCAGCGGTCAAGCCCGCAGCCGAGGGCACCCAAAGCGGCGTAGTCGGCGTGTTGGCCACGCCAGCCACATTCCAGGGGGAACTGTACGCCTCAGTGGTGGAGCGGTTTGCCCAGGGAGTGACCGTTCTGCAAGATGTCTGCCCCGGTCTGGTGACTCAAATCGAAAAGGGGGAACTGGATACACCGAGGACACGCGCCATACTGGAAGCAGCCCTGACCCCTATGCGGGAACGGGGGGTGGATCGCGTGGTCATGGGGTGTACCCACTACCCGTTTGTGATCCCGTTGATCCAGGAAATACTCGGCCCGGATGTGGAAGTGATCAATCCCGCGCCGGCGGTGGCACGGCAGGCAGGCCGCTTGCTGGATGTTCACGAACTGCACACCACGAAGACGGAGCGCGGCAAAGTTCAATACCTGACAACGGGGGATGCTGCCAAACTCGAGGCCATGCTCCCCCAATTGATTGGCGAGGGCGGAACTGTGCGGTCACTGCGCTGGGTCAATGGGGCCATAGAAACTGTGCCTCAGAAATCGTGATTAGACCCTAAACCGGGCGCATTTACAAGTTGGGGGAAAACAGTTATATGCGCTTTTTAACCACAGATTTACCCTTCGGGCACGATGACACAGATTTTACCCAAAGGGCACGATGTCACGGATTTTTTTATATGTTTTATCGGTGCAATCCGTGACATCGTGCCCTTTGGGGTAAATCCGTGTCCAAAACTCTGCTAATTTTATTGAGGAACAACCCTCGTATCTACCAGCGCGCATAAGCGTAATTCGTCAATATGTTTTGATCTTTAGAGACCAGAACGTTCTCATTCAGTCCAGCATGGGCCACAATCACACGATCAAAGGGATCGCGCGTCCATGAAAGTGTCGTCGCTTGACTGATAATTGCATCGAAATCCTTTTGACATACTTTGAGATCAATGCGATTCGATAGATCCGCGATCATAGTATTGGCATCATCTGTTACCCGTTGAATTTCGTATAAATAGTGTAACTCCAAACGAACCATGGGGGATATGTAAATCTCGTACTCGTTCATCAGATCCTTGACCGCTGGGCTGAACTTTTCCACCAGACCAGCGTACAACCATACAACCACATGGGTATCAAGGTAAATCAAGATTCACCTCCCCCTCCCAACTGATGGTTACGAGTTCGTCTGGATCTCCCAGAATTATATGCGGTCTGGAGAATAAATTCTGGAGCTTATTTACCTTTTCTACCGGCACAATTTTCAACTTCTTATCCCCTTTTTTGATTTCAAGCGGGATTCCAGTATTCAAGACTTCTTCTAATAAATTATAAATATTGGCTCTTAGTTCAGTGGATGTGACTGTTTTCATGATGTCTCCTTACGTACATACAGTGGTTGAACGCACGTACATAATAGAATAAGAAGCCAGTCATGTCAAGAGCAAGGCAGGTGTCATCTCAAGAAACCGGGGAGACTTCCGAAGTTTTCGCCGCGGAGCACCAGCTTTCAGCTTGCTTGTGCAAACTTCGGAAGTCTTGTCCCCCAAATATTAGACTTGTTGCTGAATAAGCGAAACTAGAAATTGGACGCGGATTTACCCTTCGGATACTATGCCACGGATATTTTTGTTAAAAAGTAAAGAGAAACCCATGTCGCTCCGTGGTACACCTGCAATCCCGTAAGAACATCGGGACGGTGCCCTGTGCCAGGATGGTATGCGTTCCGGCGCAAGTGCGCAGTGCCTGCACACTTGTCCCTTTGGGATAGGTATCGGGACGATGTAGACGCACGGGCTTGCCCGTAGCGAAAGCTATATTACACGATGAAGGCATCTGCCAAGTCTCAGCAGTTGGAAAGGTTCAATTGTTGATGTGCCAATGATAGCATGCCCTTTGGGTACAATGGCCTGGGCATCTAGGAGCCGGATGAGATCGCAAGCCTCACGTCCGGTTCTGAATTGGCGGAGGGGTCAGCGATGATCCCTCCGACCATAACTTAGGTTGCCCTTTTTCGAAAACACGCAATGGTTCTAATCTACACCTTACTTGTCTATCGTGTCTCGCTAATAAATATGCACATCGCAGTGGCAGAGTTTACATCAACAGCGTTACAACGAAATATCTTCTATGCGAATACCTTTACCTTCGCGCAGGCTATCCCGCGCCACTGCAATCCGCGCCATAAAACGGGGATCGTTCTCTAACTTATAATCAAACCAATCATCTTCTGAAGCAAAACCAATTAGTACGCCAGCCGGTTTTCCATGACGAGTGATGATGATATTTTCATCTTCCGCCTCATGTAAGTATTCCGAAAGGCGGTCTTTTACTACCGAGAGGGCTAATCTTTTCATTCTGTCTCTCCCATCTCATCAAGCCAATCTGCGGCTTTCGATTTTGGAATTATCGCGAGGATTTCTACATTTCTCTCCGTAACATCATAGAATATTCGGATCTCACCTACGCGTAACCTATACTGAGGGTGACGAATACCGCGAAGTCGTTTTATTCTACTTTTACTTAATTTCTCAGGTTCGTGTCTGAGGTATTTCTCAAGCGCATCACGAACAATTGAGCTGTCTCTTGCTGATAATCTTTTTATATCCTGAACGGCTTCAGGAGAAAAGATGATTGGGTATTTCATTCTAGCCAGAATATAGCCATATTCTATCTTTTTGTCAATATCGAGGTATTTAGCCAGGGGAATGGGATTCTAGGAAAAACGATAGGCAATCTAGCGGAGAAGCTCACCCGCCTGACTCTAGCGTGATAGCGCAGTCGGGTGTAAGCCTTGGGTGCGATCCGTTTGACCGAAACCCTGTCGCTAAGGGTCAGGCACAGCCTACCACCAGGAGACAGCGGGGGATGGTCAGCGAAGAAGGTAATCTGATCTGACTAATCAAGTTGCCTGGTACTTTGACAACTGAAGGCTCATGTAGGTGTAACTCCTACCCCCGAAGTGGTCGGGTGAGAACACTACCCTACGGCGAGAGACTGGTCATCAACCGTCGGAGTGCAAGGGTAGAAAGGCGACACCTGCACTTGCGTGCGGTGCAAGTGTAAACTGCCAGCCGTAGGTGGTGACGCGCCGAGTATGTGGCTACACCTGCACTTGTAGTGCGGCGCAAGTGTGGCAAACGATGAGTGAAGATGTGGTTGAAGCGTCGTCATGGAGAACCTGCGGAAACGGCTATTGCGCAGGCCCAAAATGGGATGTGAGTTCTGGGTCACCCAGTCCCTACGTGGGTGACATCACTCGATACGAACTCCGGCGTAAAGCATCTGCCTACTGTCACGAAAAATGAACCTCCGGAACGGAGTAACCCGCCGATGGCTCTCCAGCGTAAGCTGGAGAAGGAAACCATCCGTACA
>JBDRGC010000226.1:0-6824 GCA_043818215.1 Chloroflexota bacterium
CAATAAAATGCTCCCCCAAAACAGTTTGCACGTCCGCTATAGCCTTTCAGAAAACGATTTTGACTCCGCGTGTCATTGCGAAGCAGCTGTATCGCTGAAGCAATCTCATCCTTGCCAAGTGCGAGATTGCTTCAGCGGTGAGGCTGCTTCGCAATGACATCCGGATAAGCAGAGTCAAAAACATTATCTTATCATCTATAGAATGCTACGCTTCTGTTTCTTACCGGTAGCGTGGCCTTGCTCTTATAGCATACAAAAAAGGCAGGCTTTTGTCGCCTGCCTGTGGTCATGTTTTAGTCATGGTTTTTTGGAATAAAATGCGTGACTTACCCGTGAAGGGTCATGGTTTTTGGTTTTCGGTCAAGGAGACCCCTGGAATCATAAATGATTTTCCGCCCACCAAAAGGGGAATTTGTGCGTCATATATATTCCGCACAAACAAAACCGAATGGTAAATGGTGAATTATAAATGGTAAATGCTGGCTGCGCTGTATGCACTTCATTTACAATTTACCATTCATCATTTGCCATTTACAATCTCACTCCCCCCTGCATAATCCAAATGATGCACTTTAGGGGGCAAAAAAAGCATTTATGGGAATAACTTGAGTAACCCGAACTGTAATGCATTTGATTAAGTGCATACCCAAAGGGCATGATATTGCAGTTCTATCGCCGCTTGACCACCAAGATTTTGAGCAATTACGGTCTGGGTACTGGCAATTTCATCTCTACCCGAAAGCCGCCCTCCCCATCCGGCCCGGCGTGGAACTGGCCCCCCAGCAACTCGGCGCGCGCGTGCAGGCCGCGCAGGCCGTAGCCGCCCTTGTCTTCTCTCCGGCCTCCAGCCTCGCCCTCACCCCCAGCCTCGCCCTCGCCCCCAGCCTCACTCTCGCCCCCAGCCTCGCCCTCGCCTTCAGCCTCACTCTCACCCCCAGCCCCTTCGCGTAGCATACCCGCGTAGTGCCCGCAGGGTGAAGGGGTGCTCCCAGGGGGAGAGGGGCCGGGGGTGAGGGTGTTCTCGACAGACAAACTCACCCCCTCCGGCGAATAAGAAATTTTTAGAAGTACCCGTCCCGTATCTGGGGCGTGGCGCTGGATATTGGTCAGCGCTTCCTGGGTAGCCCGGTAGAGGGGCAAGGCCAGGTGAGACGGCAACGAAACAACCTCCCCTTCCACCTGATAGACCGCGGAAATTTGCATCCTCTCATCGAAATCGGCCACCAGCCCAGCAATGGCCTCGGGGAGCGAAAAGGTTTCCAGGGCAACTGGCTGCAAAGCCCGCACCGCTCTGCGCACATCGGCTAATCCATCTTTGACCAGTGAGCGGGCCTTTTCAGCTATCTGTTGGCGCAGCTCGGATTGACCGGGAGGCAGCCGGACCAGCAACTCTAATTGAACGTCGAGCGCGGTCAGGGTGTGCCCCACGGTGTCGTGGATCTCGTGGGCCAGACGGGCGCGCTCACGGGTTATCGCCAATTCCTCGACCTGAGCGGCGTACTCCTTGATCTGCTGGTGAGCTTCGGCAAGTTCAGCAGCTATTGCTGTGGTCCGGTCTTGCTGTTCCAATCGGTGGACACCTGCCTCTGCGAGCGTGACCATCAACGCCAGCCAGGGAAGATCATCCAGCAGTTCTGCTCCTGCTGTTTCCCAGCTTCCAATAGATCCGTAACACAGCCAAGAGAAAATGATCATGCCTGTCAGAAACAATAGGGGCCAATAACGTTTATTGGAATAATAGAACAGGAGAGCATAACCAATGAGGACAAATAACAGGAAGTACAGTTGGACTCGCCCCCATAAAGTCAGTGCGATTCCAAGGAGCAAGCCGGCCCCCAAAACAGCTACAGGCAATACAGAGATCATGCCGTACTTCTCAGGGTAGCGCACATATCGAGGTGTACCCCAGGCATAGAGTGCCGCCAGGGCCAGTGAAAGGAAAGCATATACAGTTAGTGAAAGGCGTGAGAGGGGAGGTTGTACTGTGAGTGCAATAAACCCGAACAATACCATGATGATGACTGCGACCCCCCACCCTTTGTGCTGTGCCTCACGTGTGGATATCTGGATAGCGGTGGGTGTGCTTTTATTCATCCAACAACCCCCATTCCACTGCCAGACGCACGGCGCCGGCACGGTCGCGGGCCCCCAGTTTGCCCAAGACGTGGCTGACGTAGTTCTTGACCGTCCCCTCCGCCAGACACAAGTGTTCGGCGATCTCGGCGTTGGAGTCGCCTGCAGCCATCAGGCGCAGCACCTCGCGCTCGCGGGGGGTCAATCGCCCGGTCAGGGCTGGCTCCGTCCCCGGGCGGGTGGCGCGGCGGATCACCTTATCTGTGACGGCCGGATCGAGGATGGAATCCCCTCCATGCACGGCACGGATGGCCGCAGCCAGATAGTCGGGGTCAGCATTTTTTAGCAGGTAACCGGAGGCCCCCGCTTTCAGTGACTCGAAGACATATTCGTCGTTATCGAAGGTAGTCAATACGATAACACGCGTATCCGGGTAATGGAGGCTGATCTCGCGCGTGGCGGTCACGCCGTTCATGCCCGGCATGCGCACATCCATAAGCACCACGTCTGGGGATTGCTCGGCGACCAGAGCCAGAGCTTCACGCCCATTGGCGGCCTGTCCCACCACCCTCAGGTCGGGCACCAGGGCGAGCAGCAAGGCCAGCCCCTCGCGGATGAGGGTCTGATCGTCTACTATGGCGACACGGATAGTTTTCATAGATGACATAGTTTTACGTCGATTTGCGCTTTAACACATCCAGTATAACCGGCACGAAGACAAGGAGTGGAGAAAATATCCGGTTGATCAGGGTTTTGGGGTTTATAGCTGGCTCCTGAGTCAATGTCATTTAGTTGAGGGCTGGCGGCTGGCGGATCACGGATCTGCCAGGAGCAAAACCGGTGTTCTTGCAGGCTCCCCTCCGGGAAGATCCGTCCCGAAAGGGAATACATCGCGATAAACTATGTACAATGTAGTGCCCACTCGCAAACTCGCCCACTCAAATACTGTACACCATAACATAGCCCTATGTCAAGAAAGCAACGTCTCGTTTGGGACAGCCCCTCCCTCGTGCGCACTTATACTAGAATGAGACCCATGAACATTTTCTTCACTGCTGTGAATGAATGCGACTTCTTGACGCCACACCAAGAACAATGTATCATTCCGGGCACTTCCAGGGTCTGGTATTACTTGTGTAGACTGTGCTAGATTCCCAAAGATTTGAGTATTAAAGAAAAATGCCCCTTCGATCAACGAATCACACTATTAAAAAGTATATCATTACCTGCGTCGTATTCGTGATCATAACAGGATTCATCGCCTGGCTGATGCCGCGCGGCCTGGGGCTTTACTATCAAGTTAAGGCAGGGAACTTACTCGATACAGTTTTAGAAGCCCGGGCGCCGCCGATAGCGTGACGGATTTCTGCTTTCACCAACCGCTCAGTGATGCGGAGCAAAGCCTGCTCCGTGAGGCTGCTGCTTATCTGGAGAAATCCATAGCCTTCAACCCGCAAGCATCCCATTCTTATTTGCTTTTGGGGCGAGTATATTGCCTGCTAGACAACCCAACAGATGCGGTGGACAATTATAAGGCGTATACGCAGTTGCGGCCGGGGAATCCGTTGGGGCATTTGGAGTTGGGGTTTGGGTATGAGGCAAAGGGAGAAATCGAATTGGCGATTGCTGAATGGGAGGCGGGAGGGGTGTCTGGAAATGATTTCTTGGAAGCTGGGGGGCAAGCACAGGAGTCTGGGTCGTATGGGGAGGCGTTGGGGTGGTATGAGAGGGTGGCTACCATGGGAACCAATTCGGACAGTAATTGGTGGTACGCTCAGTTTTTAATATTCAAAGACCTGAGTCAAGACTTGAAAGCTTATCAAGCACTCAGTCAGGCTATAGGCACTGACCAAGGCTGGCACAACCCACAGGTCCGTTTTCTGGCGTGGTATCAATGGGGAGTCTGGTTGCATTTAGAGCATCATAGCATCGAAGCTGAAAGCGTTTTACGAAAAGCCATCGAGTTATATCCAGATCAAGCGCCTTTGAAATCAACGCTGTCCGAAGCGTACCGTTTTCTTGGGCTCGCTCAATGGGCACAAGACAATCTCAAAGACGCGGTTACGAATTTGAAGCAAGCGGTTCAGGTTAATCAAGAAAACACCTGGGCACACATTCATTATGGAAAAGTGTTGTACCTATACGACCCTGGCTTGGTACTAGAGACCCAAAAAGAATTCGATTCCGCTATAAACCTGGCTACGGACAAGATTGATATCTGGATCAACCTGATTGATTTTTGGAAGTGGGTTGGCGAGGTCGAACAAACAGAGTTGTTGTGCCAGCAGGCGCTGGATTACTGGAAATCTAATTCACAAATCATTGCCGGATGCACACAATGACAAAATACGATAACCCCCAGTTTTATTGGGAAAGCAGGCTTTCCAATAATTTCGATCTGACAGGAGTAGGGTATGCGGTCCTTGGCCCAAACTTCAACCGCTTCTTGTATGATGCACGACAACAAGCACTGACTCATGCACTAAATGCTACCAGAACCCAGATTGGTAAACAAAGCGTTCTTGAAATCGGCTGCGGTACAGGCTTCTACACTGAGATCTTTTCTCGCTACGGCGTGGAGAAATACTTGGGATTAGATATTACCGATATAAGCACAACATGCCTCCATGAGAGATATCCGCAATACCGTTTTCTGCAAAGAGATATCTCTAGCGACAACTTTGATATAAATCAGCAGTTTGATTTTGCTTTCGCTGCTGACGTATTATTTCATATTGTAGACGAAAACAAATTCGATCACGCTATCAAGAATATTAGTAGCTGTTTGAACAATAAAGGATTGTTCATTCTTTCTGACGTATTTCCAAACAGAGCAGTGTGGACAGCAAACCACGTAAACCATCGCGCACTCAATGAATATAAAGAAATCCTAGAATATTATAAACTAAGGGTGCTACACATCGAGCCAATTTTTAGCATTCTTCACCCTCCTATAAGAATACCGAAAACTACGTTCTTATGGCAATTCTATTCCTTGTTGTGGCAGTACGGACTTACTAAGATCTCAAAGTGGGAAACATTCGATCTATTGGTACCGAGATGGCTCTCGTTGTTGGATAAACAATTCTTTCTACCTAAGATGGGTCAAGACGCACCCAACAGCAAGTGGCTTGTGGCGGTCAAGGAGCATGTTTAAACAGTTCAAATCGAACGTCATATATGCCATTGGCAGTGTAGCGAATAGCGCCGCTCTATTCCTGTTGATTCCTTACCTAATCAACAATTTATCGGTTAGTGAGTATGGCGCGTGGTCCCTGCTGGAAGTGGGCATCATGCTCTTTATAATGCTATCACTGCCAGGGTTAGAGATTGCCTTGATGCGGGAGTATTGGTTTATAAATGACGATGAAAAACGAACACGCCTGAGTAGTACGTTAATCTGGTTCGTTTTGGCCTGGGGCAGCATTTTAGCTCTGATTGGGAGTGGTCTGGCGCTCTTATTAAGCCAGCGTCTGAACATCCCCGGGGTACCAGGGACCCTGATTCTGGCACTGCTGGCAGGATTACTGGAAGCCCTCGTTAATGTCTTTCTTACTGTCTTCCGGATTCGTGAGGAGGCCTGGAAGTTCACCCTGATCTCTGTAATCCGGATGGGCATTTTCATGGGAAGCAGTATAATACTCGTATGGAATGGCATGGGTCTAACCGGAGCCATCATGGGGCGAGCAATAGCAGGCGGACTGGCACTCGTATTGGGGGTTATCATGGGGTACCGATATTTCTCATGGACGTTTTCCTGGTCTCATCTCTGGCGCATGGTCCGATACGGGTTGCCACTCCTTCCCACCAAAGGCGCTCAATACATTCTCCAGGCTTCTGACCGATACGTATTGAATCTTTTTACCGCCCTCAACGTTGTTGGCATCTATTCGTTCGGTTACAAAGTTGCTGCGGGATTGGATATTCTAGTTGTGCGTCCATTTGCCATTGATTGGGGTGCCAGACGTTTCAAAATCGCCACGTACACCAATGCACCGCGCCACTATGTCCGCATTTTAGTTGGGTATGCAGGGGTTAGCCTGTTCTCTGCTCTAGTCCTTTTGAGCCTGGTACCCGAACTCTACGGCTGGATTGCCCCTGAAACCTACCGGGAGGGAATGAAAGTTGTTCCGATCATTGTGGCAGCATACGTAGTCTATGGTTTATCCTACCCGCTCAACATTGGAATCATGCTCCGCGATAAAACAAAATACGCGCCAATAATTGGCGGAATTGCAGCGGCCGTGTGCCTGGGGTTGAACTTTTGGCTGATCCCCAACTATGGCATGTTGGGAGCAGCCTGGGCTACGTTAATTTCTTACATTATCTGGACCGCGGGAATCACCATAGTATCACAATACTTCTATCGAGTGTCCTACAGTATTCGAGAAATTTTGCTCCTCATCACTGGTACGGTCACTGGATACCTGGGAATTTGGTGGATAGAGCAAAACGGATTAGGGCAAAGCATCTTTCTTATGCCATTTATCCTCAAGGTTGTTTGGTTATTGTTCATCTTTAGCAGCATTGGGATTTCGATTTTGCGAATCGAGGGTATCCAACTACCGATGAATTGCAGTGTCAAGGGTGAATCTAAAAACTGCTCCAACAGTGTAGGTTACTTTGAAAAATCAAAGATCAGAAATTCAAGAAACGCCCATCCAAGCAAAATACCACCCTCAAAAACATTTTATTAAAGAAGGTTTTAAACCACCAAACACCTGCCAGAACTATCGCCTAGCAAGCGGCGG
>JBDRGC010000227.1:0-33187 GCA_043818215.1 Chloroflexota bacterium
CAATAAAATGCTCCCCCAAAACAGTTTGCACGTCCGCTATAGCCTTTCAGAAAACGATTTTGACTCCGCGTGTCATTGCGAAGCAGCTGTATCGCTGAAGCAATCTCATCCTTGCCAAGTGCGAGATTGCTTCAGCGGTGAAGCTGCTTCGCAATGACATCTGGGTAAGCGGAGTCAAAAACATTATCTTAACTTCTATAGCAATACGCGTAGCACGGCGTTGACGTCAGGGTGAGGCGTAGGGTGGGTAGTGTGGGAGAGCATTGGTTGTTCACTATAAAAGGTTCACGCGGCGAGGTGCCTAACCTGGATTATACACACCACCACACGCTTGACAACGACACTAATAATAGTATCATTTTTATATGACAAAGGTTGAAGACATCATCGCTAAAATGCAGCGTAATCCAAGGGGGATTCGTTTTCAAGACCTTTGCAAAGTGAGTGATCCCTTTTTGGGTGAAACTCGACAGAAAAGCAGCAGTCACCGCATCTACAAAACGCCCTGGTATGGAGACCCGCGAGTCAATATCCAGAATCACAAGGGGATGGCAAAAGCATATCAAGTGAGGCAAGTGTTGAAAGCGATTGATCGCCTGGAGGTACACACTAATGCTCAAAAATGACCGCTATACTTACCGTGTAACCTGGTCAGAGGAGGACAACGAGTATGTCAGCCTTTGTGCCGAATTTCTTGGTCTGAGTTGGTTGGAGCCTTTGCCAGAGGCAGCAATCCAAGGTATCCGTCAGGTAGTAGCTGATGTCGTTGTTGATTTAGAAGTTAATGGCGAACCTGTACCTGAACCAATAGCTACCAGACGGTACAGCGGAAAGTTCATGGTACGGATTCCACCAAAACTGCATCGTCGTTTGGTGCTTGAGGCTTCGGAAGCAGGGATAAGTCTGAACCGGCTTGCCAATGCAAAGTTGAGCCAACAAGAAGCGTAAACGAATAACTGTTTCACTTCTCACACCCGCTATCTGACCGAACGTGAGTCAGCCAAGAAGTGACACTCACCTGCGAGATGAGTGTCATTTCTTGCATCATTTCACCCCATAAAACAATGGCGTCGTCGCTGGCGGCAACCAGCAAGGATACATCCATACACAGGAGAGGAGCAAGGCATGAGAGCGCGCGCTTATTTCAACCCAATAACTTCGTAAACTTCCAGGGGCACACTTTTACCTTTAGCGCGTATAGGGGACACTGAGCGGATTTCCACCCATCCGCCAACATTGGCGTATGCTTCTTTGCTGATCAATATCTGCCCGGCGGCGGCATTCTCTTGGATACGTTTGGTCGTGTTGACACTGTCGCCGATAGCGGTGTAATCCAACCTGGTCTCTGTTCCTACTAGGCCGAGGACGGCCTCCCCAAAGTGGATGCCAACTCCAAAATCCAGGTGGTTTTCCAGGGGGAGTTCGCGGTGCAGGGCCATGATAGCGTCGCGGATCCCCAGGGCTGCCCGCACAGCCCGCAGGGTGTGATCTTCCTGCGGGATGGGGGCATTGAACCATGCCATGACCGCGTCGCCCATAAATTTATCGATGGTGCCTTCTTGGGCTAAAACAGCATCCGCAGCAGCAGCTAAATAAAGATTAAGCACCGAAACCAATTCCTCGGGTGACAGGCTTTCGCTGAAGCTGGTGAATCCGCGGATGTCGGCGAACAGCGTGGTGATTCCAACGCGCTCACCGCCCAATCGGATTTGGTTGAGGTCGATTTTGTCGATCACTGCCGGGGGAACCATGCGCTCGAACAATCTGCGCTGGGCCTGCAAGCGTTTTTTCTCGGTCAGATCATCGAGAACAATGGCGATGCCCTGGCTTGTTTGCGTGGCGTCTTTGAGCGGGGAAAGATTGAATATCAGGTTAACCGGTCCGCGCAGTGGCAGGGTTGGGTTGATTTCCAGCCCGAGGACAGGTTGATCATTGCGACGTATGCTGACGATGGGGCCGCTCAACCCATGCGCCAATGGGGGCAGGCAGTCAAGCAGAGAGCGGCCAATCATTTCCTGTGCGGTGAGGCCTAGTATTCTTTCAGAGGCGTTGTTGCAGAGGGTGATCCTATCTTCGATATCGGCTGTGATAACACCGCTGGCAATGGACGCAAAGATATTGTCCATCATATTCTTTAGTTCGGTCACTTCGGCTAAGGTGCGGCGCACGGATTCGAATAGCTGGGCGTTTTCGATAGCTACAGCAGCCTGATTGGCAAAGGCTGCCAACAAGTCGCGCTCAGATTGGGTGAATATCCCGGAGCGGATGCGGTTGTCGGCATAGATAACCCCGGTGATTTTCCCTTTGACTTCGAGAGGCACACACAGGATGGAGCGCAGTGAGTAGGCAATGATGCTCTCCTGCCCGTCGAAGCGCGGGTCTTCTTGCGCGTTTGTGGTGACAATGGGTTTTCCCTCGCTGACAACACGGTTCACCACTGTCCGGCTGATTGCGAACTCCGATGAGAGGATGGATTCCTGCTCCCAGTTGCGGGCGGTGCGGATGGTCAGTTCACCGGCCTCGTCGCGCAGCATCAAAAAGCCGCGCTCGGCCCCGGTCAACCGGATGATGGTGTCCATTACAATGCGTAGCACATCATTCAGATGTAGGGATGAGTTGATCACTTGACCAATATCGACCAATGCAAGCAGGTCTTGGCGTTCTTCTTCGTGGCGGACAACCTGCCGCCCGAGACGGTTGACTTGACCTGCAAGGTGGGTGAGGCTATCCAAATATTGAGATGGCGTATTGGGTACGTGCTTCTCTAGCGATATGCGGATTGCATCAATCTGTTGGCCGAGGTGTGTTAGTTGCTGACCAGGTAGAAACGGCGTAGTAGTAGTCTCATCGAACATAGGAACCTCTTTGCAAAATAGTGGAGCGTCGTAAAGGCTTGAAAAATTGTCTCTGGAAAGCGCTAATCTTCCTAAAGTGTACACCAAAATCTGCAAAAACGCGGGGCACTTTTTTTAGGTTGTTTTATGAGTCCACTGAAAAAAGGCTATTTCACCGCAGAGCACGCGGAGATCGCTGAGATTTTTGAAAATCAGTTTAAGATTTCGGTACTTTGCTCAGATTCTGGCATGAATTCTTAAACTTGGTTTTAGGTTTTTCTCTGCGTTCTCTGCGTTCTCCGCGGTAAGAGAGATTTTTCAGTGCAGTCATACAATAACTCAATTACGCCCCAAAAAACTATGAGAAAACACATAACCCTCCTGCTTTGGCTATCGATTTTTATCTTATCTGTCTTCCCTGTCCAGGCACAGACCGATATCCCCCTGGCCCTGGTGCTAACTGCGGATGGCCCGGTGACTCCGGCTATGGCTGGATACTTATCCCGCGGCATCCGCAGTGCCCAACAACGCGGGGCCGAAGTGCTGATCTTTCAACTGAACACCCCCGGAGGCAGCGTGGACTTGATGCAAGATATGGTCGAGCATATTCGCGCCAGCGAAGTGCCTGTGGTGGTTTATGTTGCTCCCCGGGGAGCGATTGCGGGCAGCGCCGGGACGGTGATCACTTTGGCAGGGCACGCCGCGGCTATGGCTCCTGAAACGGCTATCGGCGCGGCAAGCCCGGTCGGAGGGCAGGGGGAAGATATTGGCGAGACCATGGAAGCCAAAGTGAAGGAGATACTCAAGGCTCAAGTTCGTTCTTTGGCTAACCGCCGCGGCTCCGAAGCGATAGAGCTTGCTGAAGCGACAATCGAGTCGGCTAAAGCTGTCTCCTTCCAAGAAGCGCTGGAAGCGGGGCTGGTAGACTTTATTGCCGCTGATATACATGATTTATTGCGTCAATTGGATGGCTACATCGTCGAGACGGTCTCAGGTGAGCTTACCCTGCACACGGCTAATGCTGAGGTTTCCACTTTGGATTTTTCGCTGATCGAACAACTTTTGGCGATGCTGACCAATCCTAACATCGTCTTTATCTTGTTATCTATCGGCGTGCAGGCTATTCTGATCGAACTTTCCAATCCCGGCGGGTGGGTAGCCGGTTTCGTTGGGGTAATCTGTCTATCGTTGACAGCTTATGGGCTTGGATTTTTACCCGTCAATTGGTTTGGGCTGATTTTCCTGACGATGGCCTTTGCGCTCTTTGTCTTGGATATCAAAGCCCCGACCCACGGAGCGTTGACCGCCGCGGGTGTGGGATCGCTGATCGTGGGTGCTCTGGTGCTTTTCAATTCGCCGGCCACGCCACAATTCCAGCGAGTTTCGGTGCCGTTGGTTGTGGCCAGTTCGGTAATCACGGGCGGCTTGTTTGCAGTAGCTCTGCTATTCGCCGTGCGTGCCCAAAAAACGCCCATCCGCACCGGGCGAGAGAGCCTTATTGGTCGTGTTGGCATTGTGAAAGAGGAGATACCCAATTTTGGGACCGGGATGGTGCAGGTAGGAGGCGAATTCTGGGGTGCGGCGCGGGCCGAGGAGGGGGAGGCAATCCCCAAAGGGTCCCGCGTGGAAGTCATCGAAGTGAGCGGTATCCGCCTGAGGGTGCGCGAGAAATAAGAAGGGAAATTTATGAGTTATCAGCCCACCAGAGACCGGGTCGAACCCGCAGAGACCGATACCACTCCCAGACGCCGCCCGCCGTGGATCCGGGTGCGTATTCCTAATGGGGAGGCTACCAAGGAAGTGCAGCAATTGATGCGAACTAAAAGTCTGCACACAGTTTGCGAAGAGGCTATGTGCCCCAACCTGGGCGAGTGTTGGAGCGCGGGTACAGCCACATTTTTGATGTTGGGCGACGTGTGTACCCGCACCTGCGGCTTTTGTGATATCAAACATGGCCGGCCATCCCCGCTGGATTGGCGTGAGCCTGATCGTATTGCTCACGCCGTAAGTGAGATGAACCTGAAACACGCCGTGATCACCAGCGTCAACCGCGACGACCGACGCGATGGCGGCGCCCCCATTTTCGCGATGGTGATCCGGCGGATGCGCGCATTGCAGCCGGGATGCTCCATCGAAGTGCTGATCCCCGATTTCAAGGGCAGCCTAGAAGCTTTGCGCATTGTGATGAATGCCCGCCCCGAGATACTCAACCACAACGTGGAGACAGTGCCGCGCCTTTTCAAAGTGGTGCAGCCCCAGGATAAATATGCCTGGGCCGAGGCCACTCTGCGCAACGCCAAAAGACTCAACCCCGAAGGGCTGACCAAATCCGGCATCATGCTAGGTTTGGGCGAAACCCTGGACGAAGTCAAAACCACCATGTGCGATCTGCAAGCCTGGGGCGTGGATATTCTGACCCTCGGACAATATTTGCAGCCCAGCCGTAAACACTTGCCCATTGCGCGTTACTACACCCCCGAAGAATTCCAGGACTTGAGAGATTATGGCCTGGAGATCGGCTTCCAATGGGTGGAGAGCGGCCCGCTGGTGCGCTCATCGTACCGGGCCGGCGAGCAAGTGCGCGCTTTGCTTGCGCGGCGGTGAGTTGTGAGTGAGGGGGGCAACTGCGAGCAAAAAAGCCCTGTCAGGATTTTTTCCTGGCAGGGCTTTTTGGTTAAGGAGTTCAGCCTATTGTCGAAATAGAACGCGGACACTTGCACCTGCGGCAACATCGTCCCAGCGTTTTTCTGGGAGTGCAAGTGTGACACGGATTTAGCGGATTGACGCGGATTATTTATAAAGAATCCGCGGTGATCCGTTGCATCCGTGTTATCCGAGTCACACTGCACGATACCTTTTTTTTTATTATTTGCGTTGTGTGGTTTTGCTAGAACAATTTCAACACCGCTTGACTGGCCCATTGGAACAGCGGCGTTGCGGCAATGCTGAGAGCTACGACGCTAACGGCTGTCAAGGCAGTGACCAGGTTCAGCCAACTCTCGCTGCGGACTTCCGGCTCGCCATCTTGCATGTACATGATGACCAGAATTCGCAAGTAGTAATAAGCCGATATCAACGAAGTCAGCACGCCGATGATAGCCAGCCAGTAAAATCCGCCTTCCAATACGGTGCGGAAAAGGAAGAATTTACCCATGAATCCGAGGGTGGGGGGGATGCCTGTAAAGGAGAGCATGAACACCGTCATGGCGGCTGCTAGCCCCGGATATTTGCGTCCCAGCCCGGCGTAGTCGCTGATCTCCAGTCCCTTGCCTTCGGCTTTCTCCAGGGCAATCACCACACTCCAGGCCCCGAAGTTGGTGACTGCGTAAGTGAGCAGATAGAATAGCATCGAGGCCACCGAATCCGCAGCCACGGATGCGTTGCCAAAAGGAACAAGGGCCATGAAAATATATCCAGCGTGGGCAATGCTGGAATAAGCCAGCATCCGTTTGATATTGCTTTGGGCGACAGCGATGATATTCCCGACGATCATGGTCAGGGCTGCCAATACCCATAAAATGGGTGTCAGGTCAGTTGCCAGAGTGGGGAAAGCAGCTACAAATATCCGCAGCAAGGCCGCGAAGCCGGCCACCTTAGCACCCACAGCCATGAAAGCTGTCACCGCCGAGGGCGCCCCTTGATACACGTCGGGAGTCCACATTTGGAAGGGAACCACAGCCACTTTGAAGCCGAAGCCTACCAAAATCAAGGCCGCACCGATCACCAACAGAGATGAATCCGCGCTGCCCGCGTTGATTGCGGCCACAATTCCGTTTAAGGCCGTGGTGCCGGTAGCTCCAAAGACCAGGGCTACCCCGTAGACTACAAATCCGCCTGCAAAGGCTCCCAGCAAGAAGTACTTCAGGGATGCCTCTTCGGAGTCCAGTTTGGGGCGGGCGAACCCTGCCAAAACGTAGAGCGGGATGGAGAGTAATTCCAGGGCCAGGAAGACCACGATCAAATCCGCGGCTGTTGCCATCAGCATCATCCCACTGATGGAAAATAACAGCAAAACGTAGTATTCTCCCCGGTCCCATCCCATCCGCTTGTTGTAATCGTAGGCCAGAGCGATGCCTGCCAACCCGCTGACCAGGAGCAATGCGTTCAGGAAGACAGAGAAACCATCCACGACTACCATACCATTGAATGCGGAATACTCTTGTCCGACTTGTGCCAGCGCAAAACCCAGGGTGAGGCCCAGCCCGATGGCGGCCAGCAGAGCAGTTCTGCTTTGGGATTTTTTCGAGAACACGTCCACCAGCAAAAGAGCGCTGGCCCAGACGATCAAAATGATGATGGGGAGGATGGAGAAAAGATCGGTAATTGACATAAGAGCCTCAGTAGCGGGATCGGTCAAGCTATTTCCTTGAGCTTTTGTAGCTGCTCAACGAGCCATAAATTGACTAACGTCTCTGGTGAAATGCCGCGTTCAAGAGACGTTGTCTCGAGCTGCATGTAGATATCTGGATCGAGCATCACACGCCGTCTCCGATTAGCTCTCACATCGAACTCAACTTCGTGCGTTTGATCCTCGTAATCAGCCAGACTATGAGTGTCCCAAAAATCGGCTATTTCTTCCAACGTATGGGCATTCGAAATGCTGGTGGTCTGAATGTTCTCATTATTTTCGTTCATGTCGTCTTCGTTCTTTCTTGTCCATGTCTCGGGCGCTGATAATTAAAGCGATATTGTTTCGCTTGCGGATAAAGAACACGATCAGATAGCGGCCCGCATTGGTTTGCCCAGTGACAGAATAAACATCTTCGTTTGTTCTTAGACCTTTCTCAACAAAATGATAACGATGGGAATTGAAGAAAATGTCCTCGGCTTCATTCTGAGTAACGTGATGTTTGGCTGCTATTTTGTCAATTACGTCTAGAAGCCAGGTGAAGTTATCAATATACACAATTGGTCTTTTTATTTAATATTGCAACAATGTGAGGACGACAGGAATAAGAGTAGTTTAATGCATCGTATCAATGAATGCAACTACGCTTGACCTGCCGCAACTTGATGCTTTTCTATTAGTTCCCGAACAATTGGTAGTAGAGCGCCAGGAACCATCATAAGGGTCTGATTCTGGTGGTCGAAATCTGCCTCATCTTCCGCTACTGCTTCTACTTGTGATTGTTTCTCGTAGTATGCAAGAACGTTGCGGACTCTTTCTTCATTCCATCCTGATGGGAACTTGCTTTGTTTCATTGTTTATCTCCTGCAGGGACGCAACTCCGGATGGAAGTACAGCGATGTGAGATGAGACAATCTTCCAATTGCCCGATTCCGCGGCGGTCTGCCGTCTGCGGTCTGCCGTCAGATAATGTGTGGCTTTTGCGGTGCTGCGTTTAATGCATCGCCACCGCAGCCATCTGCACCGCGGCCACCAGCTTATCGACCGTGGGGGCAATCAGAGTAAAGAACGGCTTGGGGTAGAGGCCAATCCAGAAAATCAGGATCAGCAGCGGGACCAGCGTGGCGATCTCTCGCCAGTTGAGGTCCTTCAGCTTTTTGTTTTCTTCTTTATCCAGCGGCCCCAGGAACAATTTCTGGAACATATAAAGCAAGTAGACCGCAGCCAGGATCACGCCAATGGCGGCAAAACCGGCGTACCAGGGGGAACCAATGGCCTCAGAACCGAAGGCTCCCAACAGGATGGCGAACTCACCCACGAACCCGTTCAGGCCGGGCAATCCCATCGAAGACAGGGTCACAATGAGAGTCAGCGCACCGTAGACGGGCATGACCTTCCACAGGCCGCTGAATGCGTCCATGTCACGGGTGTGGCGGCGTTCGTAGATCATGCCCACGAGAATAAACAATGCGCCGGTGCTCAAGCCGTGGTTGACCATCTGCAAGATGCCGCCCTGGATGCCCTGCGGGTTGAGAGCGAACAACCCCAATATCACGAACCCCAGGTGGCTGACCGAGGAGTAGGCTACCAATTTCTTCACATCTTGCTGGGCGTAAGAAACCGCCGCGCCATAGATAATGCCGATGACAGCCAGTAGAGCCATCCACGGGGCGGCTTTTATGGCAGCCTCAGGGAATAGAGGAATGTTGAAACGCACGAAGCCGTAGGTTCCCATCTTCAGCAGCACACCCGCAAGGATGACCGAACCAGCCGTGGGGGCCTCAACGTGAGCGTCAGGCAGCCAGGAGTGCAGCGGCCACATAGGAACCTTGATGGCAAAGGCGGCTGCAAAGGCCAGGAACAGCCACATCTGAATATCGGCAGGAATGCCGCCTGTAGCGATCAACTCTGGAACCGAGAAGGTGTGCTGGTAGATGCCCAGCCACAGGATGGCCAGCAACATCAACAGCGAACCTGCCATGGTGTACAGGAAGAACTTGACCGCCGCGTACATCCGTTGCGGGCCTCCCCAGATACCGATCAGGAAATACATCGGCACCAGAGTGAATTCCCAGAAAACGTAAAATAGGAACAAGTCCTGGGCCAGGAACACGCCCGTCATGCCGACTTCCAACAGCAGGAAGAAGATCATGAAATCTTTTACGCGTTCTTCGACGGCTGACCAGGTCGACAGGATGGAGATGGGTGTCAGGAAAGTGGTGAGCAGTACCAGCAAGATGCTCAGCCCGTCCACGCCCATGGCGTAGCTGATGTTCCAGCCAGCCACCTGAATCCAGGGCAGGTTGATGACCATCTGCAAATCTGGGTTGCTAGTGTTGAATTGCGCCAACACCGCAATCGAAATGCCAAACGTGATCAGCGACGTGACCAGCGCAGTCCAGCGATGGGCGTTCTTCTGTTCAGGTTTCAGGAATAGGAGCACCAATACTCCCATGATGGGGAAGAAGGTGACCAGGGTGAGAGGCTGCAAAATAAAATTCATAATCAGTAGTCCTCCGTTACACGTTGGAGCGTTCAACGTTCAACGGTTATCGTAAAATCAGATAACCTAAAATCGCGACCACGCCGATGAATACCGATAAGGCGTAGTTGCGGACGAAACCGGTTTGCAGGCGGCGCATATTATTTGCCAGTGCTTTAGTGCCGTTGGCCAAACTGTTAGCGATGCTGTCGATGATGCCGAGGTCGATGCGGACAGCCGTGAACCGGGCGACCACGTTGAAGGTGCCAGCGATGACTCTATCGTGAAACCAATCGTGCCAGAAGCGCCAATCGATGACCTCGGCGCAGAAGCGCGCCAGAGCAACATAAGGATTCAGGATCACGGCCCAATAAAGCTCGTCGACCCACCATTTGTGGTTCATCCCGGTGAAGACCGGCCCCAGAATCCGTTCGAGGGGGTCTGCCTGGCCTTTGGAGAGGGGTTTCCGCCCATAGAGCAGCCACGCAATCCCGATGGCGACCAGGGCCAGCACTGTGGAAATGATTGCTACTGTGGGGTTGAATTCCCCGTGGTGCAGGTGTACGTGGAAGGTTTCGTAGGTATGCTCAAGCCAGTGTGTGAAGGTGCCCACTCCCGGCAGGTTGAGCGCGCCGCTTAAAATCGAGAGCGCCGCCAGCACCATCAGCGGGATGGTGACAACCAGCGGACTCTCTTCGGCGTGCTCAGCGGCCTCGTGGCGGGCTTCCCCGAAGAAGACCATCCAAATTTGCCGCCCCATGTAAAAAGCGGTGAAGAAAGCGGCAATCGCCAACAAGATATAAACGGTGAAGTTCAATTCCGTGGCCTCGGCCAGAATTTCGTCTTTAGAGAAGAATCCGGCGAAGGGAGGCAGGCCTGCTAGAGTGATTGCGCCGATCAGGAATACCCAGAAAGTGACTGGCATGGTCTTGCGCATCCCGCCCATATTACGCATGTCGGCGGGATCGAAGACCGCTTCAGAATCTTCGTGATGCCCGTGACCGTGAGCCGCGTGGTGATGTCCGCGCTCCATGCCCAAGATCACTGAACCCGCCGAGAGGAACAGCAGCGCTTTGAAGAAAGCGTGGGTCACTAAGTGGAACATCCCGGCCACAAAGGCTCCCATCCCCACCGCCGCCACCATGAATCCCAACTGGCTGATAGTGGAATAGGCCAGAACTTTTTTAATGTCGTATTGCCCCACCGCGATGGTGGCCGCGAACAGTGCGGTCAGGGCCCCTACCAGAGCGACTGTGTTCTGCGCCTGCGGCACCAGCGTGTACAGCGGGGCCGAGCGAGCCACCAGGTAGACACCCGCTGTTACCATCGTGGCAGCATGGATCAATGCTGAAACCGGGGTGGGGCCGGCCATGGCATCCGGCAGCCATACGAACAGCGGAAGCTGCGCTGATTTACCGGTTACGCCCAACAGCATGAACAACGTAATAGCTAGAATTGCGCCGGGGTGAGTCGCGGCAATCTGATGGGCGCTCGCGAAGACTTCGTCGAACTGTACAGACTTGAAGGTCCAGAACATGATAAATCCGGCGATCAGGAAGCCGAAGTCACCGATCCGGTTGGCGATGAAGGCTTTCTTGCAGGCGACGGCGTTTTCGATGCTGTCACGCCCTAACAGGTCTTTGTCGTACCAGAAACCAATCAGCAAGTAGGAGCACAGCCCCACGCCCTCCCAACCGACGAACAGCATCAAGTAGTTGTCGCCGCTCACCAAAATCATCATCGCTGCGATGAACAGGTTGAAGAAGACGAAGAATCGTTGGTAGCGTCCGAGGTCGTTTTTGTGGCGCACGTCCTCGTGCATATAGCCGATAGCGTAGATATGGATCAGGGTTCCGACCCCGCCGACCACCATCATCATCGTCACCGAGAGAGTATCCACCCGGAAAGCCCAGTCTAGTTGCAGCTCTCCGATGCTGATCCACTCCGCTAGCAGGATACTTGTCCCTGCGGGGTGGCTTGTCAGTGAGATTGCCAGCAGCGCAGCAACCACGAAGGTCAACCCGGACGCTGTACTGGCGACCGTGCCAATAGCCTTCTCGCTCATCTTGCCGCCAAAGATAATATTGATCAGCAGCCCGATGACCGGGAAGAAAACGACCCAGGGCACGAGGAAGAAGAAATCAGGCCCACTTGTTACGATTTCGCTAAGTACCATAATTATTCTCTCTGTTTGTCGTAGATGGTAGGTCAGTAAATCAGTAGATCAGTAGATCAGTAGATCAGTAGATCAGTAGATCAGTAAATCAGTAAATCAGTAAATCAGTAAATCAGTAAATCAGTAAATAATGATAAACTGGTTTCCTGAATACTGGCAACTACCCATGCCTCACCATAAACCGCTCCATACTGGTTTTCCCTATCTGTAAGCTTTGCTACGGTGACGGATGGCTGAAATATCGACAATTTTCAGATCATCATCAATACTGTATATTACTCGATAATCCCCTACGCGAATCCGCCAGAAACCCCTATAACCGCGAAGTGTACGGCAGCCTTTCGGACGAGGGGATTTAGATAGTGCTTCAATACTCGAGAAAACACGGCTGATTATGGCTGGCGTTAAGGCTTCAAGTTCTTTCCGCGCTGATCGAGCAAAAACGATGGCGTATTCAGGCATTTAGTTTGCCTTGTTGCTGAAGATTTTCTCTAACGAAATCCAGAGATTCGCGTGGCTCATCGGTCCGTAACTGAGCAATTATGGTGTCATAGAAATCTTCCCAAACTTTGCCATATTTAGACAGGTCAATTAAAACTGCCGTTTGTTGCCCTTGATCATTCATAACAAATTGTATTCCGTCCATAGAAATTTACTCCAGACAAGATCGTGCATGCGTTTTTCTACTGCAAGTTGCGGATAAAGACCGCAATTTGCAGTAGAAAAACTAAAGTATGATCCCAAGTAATCTAATATGCGTGCTTATCCATGTCTTTGCATGAAGCGTGCCATTCGTTTCAACGCTTCTTCGATTTTCTCATAACTTGTGGCGTAAGAGCAGCGTACAAAGCCTTCTCCGCCGGCGCCGAATGCTGAACCGGGGACGACTGCGACGCGTTCTTCTTCCAGCAGCTGCTCGGCAAAGGTTTCATCGTCCATGCCGGAGACTGTCACGTTGGGGAAAGCGTAGAATGCCCCGCCGGGTTCGAAGGTGGGCAGCCCCAGGCGATTCAGTCCGCCCACAATCAGATCGCGCCGCCGGTTGTATTCGGTGCGCATCTGTTCCACGAATTTGTCGCCGTTTTGGATGGCCTCCAACGCTCCCGCCTGGGATGTGGTCGGGGCCGACATGACGGTGTATTGGTGGATGCGCACCAGGCCATGAAGAATCTCCTCCGGGGCGGCCGCGTAGCCGACGCGCCAACCGGTCATGGCGTAATCTTTGGAGAAGCCCCCCAAAGTGATGGTGCGCTTCTTCATGTCTGGCAGAGTCGCAAAGCAAACATGAGAAACGCCGTACACCAGACGGTCATAGATTTCATCGGAGATCACTACCAGATCATGCTTTTCGGCGATGCGGGCGACTTCCAACAATGTCTCGCGGGAGGCCACTGCCCCGGTGGGGTTGTTCGGATATCCGATCAGGATGGCCTTAGTTTTGGGGGTGATGGCGGCTTCGAGGGCCTCGGGGCGCAACTGGAAGTTCTCATCCACCCGGCTGGGCAGTTCAACGGGGAGGCCTCCTGCTAATATCACTTCGGCCTGATAAGAAACGAAGCACGGCGTGGGGATGATGACTTCTTCTCCGTGATTGAGAATGGCGGTGAGAGCCAGATACAGCGCCTCGGAGACGCCTACTGTGACCACGATTTCGCCGTTGGGATTGTAGGCGATGCTATACAGTTTCTGCAAGTGTTCGGCCAATGCCTGACGCAGTTCCAGAATCCCCGCGTTGGAAGTGTAGTGGGTGGCCCCGCTTCGCAGAGACCGGACTCCGGCTTCCAGAATCGGCTCCGGGGTGACGAAATCAGGCTCGCCGATACCCAGCGAGATGACATCGTCCATGGTAGCCACAATATCGAAGAACTTGCGGATACCGGAAGGTTTGAGATTTGCTACATGTTCAGCCAGATAATTTTTGCTCACAAGGGTTCCTTTCGTTTAGATATTGTGAAACGTGGGGAGTGGAGAGTGGAGAGTGGAGAGTGGAGAGTGGGGAGCCAGGGAGCAGGGGAGATGGGGAGATGGCAAGCAGGGGAGCGGTCTCTAGCTCCACTCTCAAGGCCCCATCCTCCACGCACTACGCACTACGCACCTGCCACTCATCGTGTACTTTGCTATAAACTAGCTCGAAAACCTGGTCATCACGGGTGCGCACGCGGAAATGCTTTTCGCCGGGGACGCGCCACTGAGCTTCGATGGCTGCGACCTCCAACCGCACTCCTTGCCAGCGCAGAGCAACCGGGTGTTCTGCATAAGTGTATCCCGAATGGCACTCGACTAGATTCGTCATGGGGTGTCACCGACCGCCGACCGCTGACGGCAGACCGCTGACGACGGGATTCGGTTGGCAATTGGCGGTCGGCAGTCGGTGGTCGGCGGTCGTTAGATATTGATCTCCGAATTATCCCCGACATTCAAACTGATTGATGAGCCATTAACGAGTGCATTCTGCCCAATCAGCGATTCGGTCAATATCAGTCCAGTGATTTTGGCTCTATCTTCCAAGATGGATTCGCGGATCACGCTATTCGTAACCACGCACCTCGCTCCGATGGAGGCATAAGGCCCAATGACAGAGGCCTGTACATCGGCGCTGGGGTGAATGAATACTGGCGGAATCACGGTGATACCCGGACGCTGGCTGGCTTCAGCGGAATTATCATGTCCGTGCTCCAATAAATAATGGTTGGTCTCCAGTACAGCTTCCACCGTCCCCGCGTCCATCCAAACATCCACGCGTTGGGTGCGCATTTTATCTCCGCGCTCCAACATGATATTGATGGCGTCTGCCAGGAAAAACTCACCCTTTAGTTTCAATTCTCGCCGCATTTGCTCTTCGATGGCAGAAACCAAATCGGCAGACTGTTTGAAGTAATAGAATCCCACCACGGCCAGATTGTTGTGCATTTCTTTAGGCTTTTCGATCAAACGCTTCACCAGGCCGTCCTCGCCGAGTTCTGCCACCCCAAACCGCCGCGGGTCGGGGACCGGCTTCACCCAGGCGACCACGTCGGCGTCATCACTCCCCAAGGACGCCAGATCCGTCTCGATCAAAGTATCGGCAAAGACCATCAGCATTGGCCCATTCAAATATTCTTTTGTCAGATATATAGCGTGAGATTGGCCGCGCATCTCTGCTTGGACAACATATTTCACCTTGTATCGAGGGTGGTGCTTTTTCATATAAGCTTCCACCTTATCGCCCAGGTATCCCACAATAAAAATGAACTCCACATTCTCGAAATCAGTCAATGTGGCAAACATATCGAAAATATGGCTGAGCACGCTTTTCCCCGCCAGGCTGATCAACTGCTTGGGGCGACTCCAGGTGTGAGGGCGCAGGCGGGTGCCAAGTCCTGCCATCGGGATGACAACTTTCAACGTATCTGACATAGGATCCACTCTCTTTCTCCGGTGGGGGAAAAGTTAGATTAAAAATGCGCCTGCGGCGCATTTTTAGCTTATCACCTCTTCTTTTTGAGATGGCGCTGATATTATACCGTTGATAGGCGAAATGAGTGCTCTGGGGTTAACGAAATCTCCCCTGGGGGCAGAACCCGCTCAGGGGAGGCTTACAACTGGAATTGTAGGGTGGTGAGGCGTGTGGAGGGGTGAGATTCAACCCGTTCGGGACTCTCCCTACCTGCTATTCGGGCTTGACCGCTGCATAGATTGCTCCGCCGATGGCTCCTAGGGCGGCAGCGACGAATACTCCAACCAGGCAGCACATCGAGCCGCAAATTGCTGCTCCTCCGGCTCCGGCCAAAAACTCGGCAGGTATGCCGAGATCGCGTATTTGGCCTCTGAGGTCGGGTGGAATTTGCTGCATAATCTGCGGTAGCTGCGCGGCGCCGCCGATTGCCCCGCGAATCACGCCAATGATAGTGCTGACGATGCCGCCGCCGAAGCCAGCCAACAAAGCCGCCAACGCTCCCTGACCAGCGGCTTTGCCTGCCTCTCGTCTCGGGGCCATGTACGAGGCAGCCAATACGCCGACTACCACATACGTAATCCATGAAAGAGGAGCGGTGATACACGCTAGAAACGGTATCAGACCTATCAAGTTAAGTACGATCAGAATTGCTACACCAATGAGACCAGCTTTCAACCAACTAGACATAATAAGCCTCCTTACAATATGAACGAGTGCGGAGAGTTTTCCCCCGCACTTTGCGAAATCAATTGCTACCATTGTAGAGATATTTGTGATGAAAGTCAAGCTCTGGTGTAAGCCCTGGTGTAAGTTATATGGGTAATCAGCGGCTGGGGCTTGCTTTGGGCAACGATATGGTCAACTTCCTGGCTTCGCTAGCGGGGGTGGTGAATGTGGAGGAGGCTTTGTCAGTGTTCAGTGTTCAGTGTTCAGTTCTCTGTTGACTGATCACTGAATACTGAATACTGAACACTGAATACTCGCAACACCCGCGCCGTTCTCCAGAAAGCCACCGCGGCCATGCCGTGCGCCAGCACTGCAAAGAGGGGTGGAGTCGCCAGGGTCAGAGTTCAGATACCTGTTTCAAGATAGCTGGTGCGTAATCTGCAAGTTCCAAAATCAAGTTTCGAAACGAGTACTCAAAAACGGGATTGCGGTCTTCAAGAAAGATGATTGGGCACTCTTTGTGAAATGCCCTGCCTTCACCGTCGGTATATTGAATGGTGTAAATGCCCAATAGATTCTCTCGATCTGGAAATTCACCCGTTACTAGCAGCCCAATTACTTGATGATTGGCACGAGCCGGATACCAGCCATCATCGCGATACTCGTTTCGGGCATTTTCGTGCAGCCTCTCCCCACTATCTGGCAGGTCTGAGCAATCATTGTTGGCACAGAAATGGTCTATGGATGACAAAACTTGCTTGATGCCATACCAGATGTCATTTGGAATTGGATCACCTTGTCGCATTCTGCCGATATCCAGTGTTTCGCGAGCACTTGGCTGGGTTTCTAGTTCCAAAATGATGGCGCATGAAATTTCCTGATCTTGGATTGTTGTCATACCAACATATAGGCCATCTACCGATTTTTGTGCATCAACTCCGCGATAAATAGTGTTGAAATAACTGCCGTTTTCGGTTATATCAACCCGGTATGCTTTTACAAAACCAGCATCTTCGCCTGGTTTGACATTAAACCGAATACTATGTTCCTGGTAAGCATAATCTTCTTTTACGAAATGGCTCAAATGCATACTCATATTCTTTATCCCCCTACTCATCCTCGGTCAGGGAACCATAATAACGGATTCGGCTCAACTCTTTGCCCAAATCCTTGTCTATCTTACGTAATTTGTTTTCGTCGAGCCAAGTTACATTCTGCCCGGCGTTCAGCCCAATTTTTTCTTTAGTGATGATAGACTTGACATCCGCGCCAGCAAATAAATAAGCTGCCACTTTTTCGGGCGAAATCCTGTACTTTTTTTCTGGTACATCGGGGATTTCCTTATCGCCTAACAGTGTTGAGGCAGTCATCAGGTTATTCAGCGTATAAAGCGTTGTGGGGGAATGAGTTGTTAAAAGGATTTTGAAATCATGATTAACTAGAAACGTTACTAGCTTCATCATTTGCACTTGTGCGGCAGGATGCAAGTGGATTTCGGGTTCTTCGATATGGATCGAAAACGGCATACCGATTAATCCTTGCTCACGCCACTCAAACAAGGCCTGCGCCAGCAAAACCAGGGGCCAGTTTGCTTTTTGTCCGGATGAAGCCATATCGATATCGAACTGTATTTCCCCAACCTTCCATTTCCAATCTCCGCTCCGGCGCGCCACCTCGCCACCCAACATTTCGGTACCCATCGCACGGATTTTTTCCCCTTCGATGGTCTCAGAAATTCCATTTATCCAGTTCTGGTAAGTACGCCCAACATCGCCCATGATTGATGCAAAGTGAATCAATGTGGATGGTAGTGAAAGCAAATCCCATCCGGCCTGGCTTCCTTGCGAATATAAGACTCTTTCTGCCGGGATGAATATCGCCTGACCTTTTTGGTGAAACACAGATTCTTGAGATAAAGGGTTGGCAATTTCACTGCGGAGCTTTTTATTGGCGCCAATTCGACGATTGTTGAACTGCATGTTAATGGTGTTTTCTTGCCATTTAAAAGTAACTCTTGGATTAGCAAACACACCCAGGGCGCGTTGGTCGCTACGCAAGTTGTCCATCACCTGGCGAATTAGAATTTCGGGGTCTTTGCTCTTTTGACCCGGACGCGCAGATTGGTACCGCACAAGGTAGGGTAAATTCCGAAAGAAATAGACGATTTGGGAGAATAGTGATTTCCCTGTTCCCTGTCCGCCAATAAACACTGTTAGTGGCTTTATTTCTAACCCTTCTTTGCCGTTTTCTAAAATCGGCAAGTGCTGCACGGGACCAAAACCATATTTTTCCCTTCGGCTTGCATACATATACAATATTTCTTTTTCCATCATACTTCACCATCCTTCCTAGGATCAATTTGCGTACCTGACAAAATTGCACACGAAATTGTGATATTTTGTTTTTTTTCTATCGCTTTCCTGGCTGCTCTGATCCTCTCTAGCAATTTGGATGGGACTATTTTATCACGAGAGCTGAAACAATCTTCAACACCCGCGCCGTCCGCCAGAAAGCCACCGCGGCCATGCCGTGAGCCAGCACCGCGAAGAGGGGCGGAGTTGCCAGGGTGTAGTAGGTCCAGCATTGACGGGTTGTCCCCCATAGTTCGAGGTAATAACCGAGGCCGGAGCCAGCCACAAAGGTCAACACCGCGATGCGGTGATTGGTGGGGGTCAGGATCAAGAATCCCACCAGGATGATCGCAATCACCGTCAGCGATTTGTCCACCGTCGGCCAGACGAAGGTTAACATCAGGGCGAAGAAGGCAGGAAAGATGATCCAGTATATGAGTGGGTAAATTGGTAAATTGGTAGGTTGGGAGTTGGCAAATTGGTATTTGGGCGACCGGCGGCGTAGTAAGCGCACCAGCCGGTCAATCGAGAGGCTCGCAATCGGCCAGGCGGGGATGATCCACAGCGGGGGGCGTTCGGCGGTGTAGTACCACCAGATTTCGGTTTGGGTGCCCCAGCTTTCGATCACCAGTCCGCCCACCATGCCGACGAACACAATCCAGGCATCGACTCGCAAGTCGGCCCCGGCCATGATCAGCAGCGACATCACCGCGAAGATGCCGAGCAGCAGCCAGTCCATGTACAGCCACCATTGCCCCTGCCAATCGACATAGGCCAGAGCCTCCTCCGCCAGCGGCCACCAAACGTAGATGATGAGAAACACCATTGCTAAAAAGGCGCTCATCAGGTAGTAGCTGGAACGCGTCCAGCCCATACGTTTAGCAATTCGACGGAAAAGCGGGCGTTTCATGCCAACATTGTACTCGTCCCTGTTATAATTTTCCAGTCTCCAGTCTCCAGTCTCCAGTCTCCAGTCTCCAGTCTCCAGTCTCCAGTCTCCAGTCTCCAGTCTCCAGTCTCCAGTCATGATCCCCATCAATCTCACCCTCTCCGGCTTCCTCTCCTACCGCGACCCCGTCGAAATCGACTTCACGAGTTTCGATCTGGCTTGTATCGCCGGGCGTAACGGGGCAGGCAAATCATCCCTCCTCGATGCAATCACCTGGGCACTCTTTGGGCAGGCCCGTAAGCGCGACGACTCGATCATCAACGCCCAATCCGAAGCCGCAGAAGTGGGTCTCACTTTCGAATACGAAGGCAATATCTACCGCGTCGTGCGCGCCAAGCGGCGGGACAAAGCCACGGTGCTGGAGTTTCACATCGCGCAAAATAGAGGGCAGAGGACAGAGGGCAGAGGGCAGAAGATAGAGGGTAGAGGGCAGAGGACAGAGGGTAGAGAGCAGAGGATAGTGGGTAGAGTGCAGAAGGTGGAGGGCGATCTGTCCTCTGCCCTCTGTCCTCTGCCTTCTGTCCTCTCTCCTCCACCCTCTGTCCTCTGGAAGCCCCTCACCGAGCACACCATGCGCGCCACCCAGGCTTGCATCGAAGAAACCCTGCGCCTCGATTACGAGACCTTTGTCAACGCGGCTTTCTTCCTGCAGGGCAAAGCCGACCAGTTCACTCAGCAGCGTCCCGGCGACCGCAAGCGTATCCTGGCCAATATACTGGGCCTCGAAATCTGGGAGACCTATCGCCAACGCACCGCCAAACATCGCAAAGATGTCGAAGCGGAGATTGCGGCCCTCGATGGTCGCCTGGGTGAAATCAACGCCGAGTTGGCCGAGGAGAAAACCCGCAAAACACGTCTGGCAGAATTGGAAACTGATCTCGACCGCCTCGCCCAGACCCGCGCCGTACAGGAGTCCGCGCTGGAGAATATACGCCAGATTGCCGCTACCCTGGCGGAACAGCGCAAACTGGTGGATACCCTGGCCCGCCAGTTGGACTCCTCTCGACAGCGGATGAGCGAACTGGACCTGCGGGCTGCTGCTCGCCAAATGGAGAAAGAATCCTACGCCCAAAACCTATCCCGTTCCCGCGAAATCGAGGCGGCTTATCAGGCCTTGCAGGGGGCGCGGGTCGAGCTTGCCCGTTGGGAGGGCGTCGCCGAGCAATTTCGCGAGCACGAAAAACGCCGCGCCGGGCCGCGCACCACCATCGAGTCCGAGCGGGCGCGCTTGACTCAAGAATTGGAGATGCTCCAAGAACAGGAATCAGGGATTAGGGATCAGGGATCAGGAATCTCCAATCTCCAATCTCTAATCTCCAATCTCCAATCTCTAATCTCCAATCTCCAATCGCAATTAGAAACGCGCACATCCCTCGAAACCGAGTTGGGTGTCGCCCGTGACCGCCTTGCAAACGCAAAAGCCGAAAACCCGCGTCTCAAAGCCGAGATGGATGAACTCAAAGCTCGCATTGACCAGCTCACCGAAACCGATGGCGCCGCTCCCCCGAAGGACACCCCGGAAGATCGCCGGGACTTCGCGGGGACTGCGTGCCCATTGTGCGGTCAACCCCTTAGCGCGGACGAACGTCAGAGCTTGATCGATGATCTCACCACCGTGGGCAAAGCCATGGGAGATAAATACCGCGCCAACCGCATACTGCTGGCCGAATCCGACCAATTGGTTAGTAATCTCCAATCACAAATCTCCAATCTCCAATCTTTAGACGAAGACCTGCGAACTCACACCCGCAGTCTCGACCAACTCACTGCCCAAGTTCAACAAATAGAAGCAGATCAGCAAACTTGGATGGCGGAGGGCCAACCTCGTTTGGAGGCTTTGATCTTCACTTTGCAACACGAAACTTTTACTCCCGAAGCGCGCGCCATTCTGGCTGAAATCGATGCCGAACTCAAGGCCACGGGCTACGATGCCGCCGCCCACGACGCCGTCCGCCGAGCCGCGGCAAATAGTGCCGCCGAAACAGAATTCCTCACCCTGGGACGCGCCCAGGCCGCCCTCGCCCCCATTGAAGACGAAATCGCTAATCTCCAATCTCAAATCTCAAATCTCAAATCCGAAATCAGCAATCAGCAACCCGAATATGACGCTGCCTCCGCCTCCCTCGCCGCCGCCGAAGCCTCCGCACCCGACATCCGCCGGGCACAGCGCGACCTGTTTGACCTGCAAGAGCAGGAGAATCGCCTGCGGATGCAAGTCGGCGCAGCTCAGCAGAAGGTGCTGGTTCTCGGCGGCCTCAAGTCCCGCCGCAAATCTCTGGAAGCCGAGCGCGAGACTCAGGCCGGTAAGGTCGGGCAGTACAAACAATTGGAGCGCGCCTTCGGCAAAGATGGCGTCCCCGCGCTGCTCATCGAACAGGCCCTGCCCCAAATCGAAACTAAGGCCAACGAGATTCTCGAGCGACTCAGCGGGGGCAATATGTCGGTGCGCTTCCTCACCCAGCGGGAGTACAAAGACAATCGCCGTGAAGATCTGCGCGAGACCCTTGATATTCAGATCAGCGACGCCGCTGGGATGCGAGATTATGAAATGTTTTCGGGGGGGGAGGCTTTTCGGGTCAACTTTGCCATCCGGCTGGCCCTCTCGGAGGTGCTGGCCCAACGAGCCGGGGCGCGTCTGCAAACCCTGGTCATCGACGAGGGCTTCGGCAGCCAGGATGCGGTTGGCCGCCAGCGTTTGATCGAAGCCATCAACACCATCAAGCCCGATTTCGCCAAAATTCTGGTAATCACCCATATCGACGAGTTGAAAGACGCCTTCCCGACGCGCATCGAGGTGGAAAAGACGCCGCGGGGAAGCGTGATTCAAGTTATCTGATTTTTCGTAATCGTTTAGGCGGCTGTTGAAAGTTGCTTGAATAGAACGCGGATGACGCGGATTAAACGGATTAACGCGGATTTATTTTTTAAAGAATCCGCGTCAATCCGCTATATCCGCGTCATCCGCGATCTATTTCGACAAGGGGTTGAACACTTACTCATTTGTAATATACTACACGCGCCTAACTCCTCACCCCTCCCCCATCGGAACCCGCTCCACTCTATCCGGGCCGCGGTCGATTTCCCAGGGATAGATGATATAGGCATCCGTGATGGCGGCGTAATAATCGGGGCGGGCTGAATCGAACAGGTTGCGGTGGGGGTTGAAGTGCAAGACAGCAGTGTAGGGTATGCCTCCCGCGGCCGAGACTCTGTTCTTCACCGCCGCAATTGTTCGCCCTGACCCCCAGACATCATCTACAACTAAAACACGTTTTCCCTCTAGCAAGTGATCATCTGGAAATTGAATGAACTTGGGCCAGGCAAATAACTTATCTGTTCCCATCTCAGCCGGAAAATCCACAGCCGCCGTCAGAACGTGAGTAATGCCCATGGCCTCGGCCAGCAACCCGCCGGGAATAATACCGCCGCGCGTAACCAGCAGCATGGCATCGAATTCTGTATTGAATTGAGGGATAAGATGATCGATCAACGCATCGATATCATCCCAGGTGAGCACTTCAGTCCGCATTTGCATGGGGTACTCCGACGAGCTACTCTTCTTTTGAAGGCGTTACGGGCACGGCCTGACCGCCGTCCACCGACCGCTCAATGTCATTAAGGTGAGGGTTGGTGTCTGTCGGATCACGGATCCGACAGGAGCAAAATAGAGATTTCTTACATGCTCCAGGCGGATTCGCAATCCGCCGATGGTTAAAATTAATGAAATTGACCGACCACTGACCGCCGACCACCGACTACTGACCGCTGACCGCTGTCCACCGTCCACCATTCTCCGTCTGCCCTCTGTCCTCTGCCATCTACCCTCTGTCCTCTGCCCTCTACCCTCTGTCCTCTGCCCTCTGCCCTCTGCCCTCTGGCCTCCAATTATAGCAGGGATGGGGGATCAATTTCAACCCGGCAACCCTCCAAATTGCGGCCCCGCAGGATTGCCACCGGGTCTGGCCCCCGGAGCACGATCTGCCAGCGGTAGGTTCCACCCGTCCGGGCGTAGAAGCAAGGCACGGGGCCAATCATCTCGGTGGAGCGGTGCCCCCCTTCGGATATCCAACCCCGAATTTGATGAGCCAGCTTTCGGGCGGCCTGCTCCACCGCGGGTTCACCGCGCCCTCTGAATTCCAGCCGTAGTAGCCGCGCGTAGGGGGGATATCCCAAATCTCGGCGGTGTTTCAACTCCTGCTTGTAAAATCCCCGGTAATCGTGTTTGGCGGCAGCCTGGATCACATAACTCTCGGGCTGGAAAGTCTGCAAGATCACCTGCCCCCCCAGCGGACTGCGCCCGGCGCGGCCCGCTACCTGAGTGAGTACCTGGAAGGAACGCTCGGCAGCGCGGTAATCGGGCAGATTGAGTCCCACGTCGGCCAGCACAGCCCCCACCAGCGTTACCAGCGGCAAATCGAGTCCCTTGGCCAGCATCTGCGTGCCGATGAGCACGTCGGCCCGGTGATTGACGAAATGGTTCAGAATAACATCGTGAGACCCTTTTTTGCGGGTGGTCTCCCAATCCCAGCGCAGGGTGCGTGCTCCGGGGAACATGGCCTGCACCTCCGCCTCGACGCGCTGAGTACCGGTTCCGAAATGTTTGATGCGCGTGCTTTTGCACTGCGGGCAGGTACGCGGCTTATGGCGCCGGTATCCGCAGCGGTGGCAGATCAGGGACTGGGTGCCTGGGTGCTGGGGTGGTTGAGTGTGGTAGGTGAGCGGAATATCGCAGCGCGGGCATTTCAACGCATACCCGCAATCGCGGCAAAATATGTATGTCGCCATGCCGCGCCGGTTGAGGAATAAAATCGCCTGCAGCCCGTGTGCGAGCACTTCGCTCAAGGCGGCCTGCAATGGGCGGCTGAAAATCGAGCGGTTGCCGGACTTCAGCTCCTCGCGCATATCCACCACCCGCACGGGGGGCAGGTCGGTGGTTTCGGCGTCTTTTTCGAGGGGGCGGAAGTGGGTTAGACCTGCCAGGTTTTCGGAAACCTGGCAGGTCTCTGTGACGCGTTGCATCTGCAACCGCACTGCCTCCTTGTGGGCCAAAATCCGTTCCGGCAGGCTCAGAGCAGTCCAATAACCCCGCGCCGCCCGGTAGGTGCTGACAATATCCGGCGTGGCCGACCCCATCAGGCAGACTGCGCCCACCTGCCGGGCGTAAACCGCGGAGGCCTCGCGGGCGTGGTAACTGGGCGGCGTATCCCCCTGGTAGTATGACTGGTCGTGGCACTCATCCACCACGATCAACCCCAAATTGGCAAAAGGCGTGAACAGCGCGCTGCGCGGCCCCACCACCAGCGAGATCAGCCCGGCGCGTGCCCGCCGCCAAGTGTCGTAGCGCTCGCCCGGCGAGAGCCGCGAATGCACCAGCCCCACCTTATCGGGAAAGCGAGAGACAAAACGCCGCACTGTCTGCGGGGTGAGTGCGATTTCAGGAACCAGCACAATCGCTTGCCGGCCCTGCCGGATGACTGCCTCGACCGCCTGGAGGTAGATTTCCGTCTTCCCGGAACCGGTGACCCCGTACAGCAGAAACGGAGCCACGGACTCCCCCGCGCGTGTCCGCTGAATCCCAGCCTTTACCTCGCCCCAAACGGATTCTTGTTCCCGCGTCAATGCGGGCGCTTCTGTGAGCACGAAATCCAAGTCCTTCAACGGGTCTCGCACAGTCTCGTTCTCCCCGAGGAAAACCAACCCCATGGCGGCCAGCTTCTTCAAATCGGCGAGATTGCCGCCGCTCTCGGCGTACACCCACGAAGCATCGACCGGCCCCCGCTCGCGCAGCAAAAAGCGCACCATCTTCTGACGCCGCCCTATCGCCGCGGCCCCCTTGCGTCCCAGATTTTCCATCTGCGCCTCGGCTGCCCCGGGGGAGCAGGCTAGTTGAGCGGTGCGCACCATCTTGGGCCGCACAGTGGGTGATTTCAACGTCGCTTCGGTTGTTACCAGTCCGCGTCGCTTGAGGGCCTGGGTGGTAGCCTGCCAGTTGCGGTGCGGCAAGGCGCGGGCGATTTGACGTCCCCGCAACGGGCCGCGCTCTTGCAGCAGTTTGAGCAGGCGCGTTTGGGCGTCCGTCAATTCCTGACGGAGGACAGAGGACGGAGGACAGAGGGCAGAGGGCAGAATACCGCAGGTCGCCGATTGTTGCCCGTCATCTGCCGTCGCCGGTCGGTCATCGTCGGTCGTCGGTCGTCGGTCGTCGGTCGCCGGTCGCCGGTCGCCGGTCCGTTCACCGGATGTGGTCAGTCGATAGACTGTATCCGCCATCTGGCTCAAGCCGGGGGGCAGCATCAGGGAGATGCAGGCCGCCAGCGGGGTCAGTGAACTCTCCGAGAGGTGTTTGGCGAGGTCGATCTGGGCTTGAGTCACAACTGGCTCGGGGTCGAGCAACTCCAAAACCGGTTTGGTCTGTGGGACGGTGGTGTCATCCACTGTACCCAGCACTATCCCCTGGACGGTCTGCTTTCCAAAGGGCACAATCACCAGACATCCGGCGATGACCTGCCCGTCTAGTTCGGGCGGCAGGTGATAATGAAAAACCCCCGAGACCTGGGGGATATTGACGGCGATTTCGACAAAGGTGGTCATTTTTTTGTGGAGGGGGGACTAGGGGCTAGGGGCTAGGAATCAGGAAACCAGGAAATCAGGAAATCAAGGTGCGGGATTCGTTTGTCGGGCAGGGAAAGTTTGTAGTGGGACACGAGAGTGTCCCTTGCGCCAGATAGGATGCACTCTCGTGCATCACTACTAACCAACTTAACATTGTCACAGGCGAGATTTAGAAATCTCGGCTACATTGCCAACAGGGAGCGGGGGTGTGGGGGTGCGGGGGTGCTGGGGTGCATTTATCGGGCAAGGAAAGTTTGTAGTAGGACACGAGAGTGTCCCTTGCGCTAGACACGATGCACTCTCGTGTATCACTACTAACTCACTACTAACTCACTACCAACTAATTTGACGTTGTCTCTCGCGCCAGACGAGGACTAACCACGCGCGCCAACGAGAGCCGCTCGATGCGCATGCCGTCCATAGACTCGACTTGCAGGCGCAGGCCGTCGGCTTCGATGGCGTCGCCGGCCTGGGGGATGCGGCCCAGCTTGCCCAGCATATAGCCGGCGATAGTGTCGTAGTTGGGGTCGCGGAGGTCGAGGCCCAATTCTTCGTTGACCTCCTCGATAAGGGCCATCCCATCGATGGTAGCCGACCCGTCGGGCAGCTCCTGAATTTCGGGCTGCTCGGCGTCGAAAGGGTCGCTAACCTCTCCGACGATTTCTTCCATCAAGTCTTCCAGGGTGACCAACCCCGCGGTGCCGCCGAATTCATCCAGCACGATGGCGATATGCTGCCGCCGGGCGCGGAACTGCTGCAACACAGCTTTTACGGGCACCGTCTCCGGGACAAAGAACGTCTCGCGCACAAGCGACCGGGCCAGACAGTTTTGACGATCAGGAGCCTGGTCGGCGCGCAGCAGGTCTTTGATATGCACCACCCCGATGATATTGTCGAGGTCGTGTTCGTAGACCGGGAATTTTGTAAAGGTGGAATTAATTGCCAGGTCAATGGCTTCATCCAGAGGCATGTTGGCCTCGAATGCTGAGACTTCGGTGCGGGGGATCATCACTTGCCGCACGAGTAGTTCACCAAAATCGAAAACGGCATGCAGCATTTCCATTTCTTTATCTTCGACGATGCCGCTTTCGGCGCTGGCACTCACCAACATCTTCAATTCTTCGACCGAATGAACCAATTCATGCCCTGAGGCTGGCTCGATACCAACCAAACGCAATAAAGCGTTCCCCGTGCCGTTCAAAACCCAGATGGCGGGCTTGAAGATCCACTCTATCCAAAGGATGGACTTTGCTATGACGAGCGAAGCTTTCTCAGGGTTTTGCAAAGCAATAGATTTAGGCGCCAATTCGCCCATTACAACGTGCAGGAAAGTGATCACGGCAAAAGCAATCCCGGCAGATATGCCATGAGAGACGCCGGATTGTACAGCAGCCGGGAATAATCGCACAACAGGCTCTATCAGATGACTGAGGGCCGGTTCGCCAAGCCACCCCAGCCCAAGGCTGGATAACGTAATCCCTAATTGCGTGGCCGCGATGACGCTATCCGGGTCGTCGATTGCTTTTTGTACCGAATTGGCAGCCTGGTTCCCTTGGGTAACTAATTCAGCAATCCGGGTTCGACGAACACTGATCAAAGCGAACTCCGCGACCACAAAAAAACCATTGGCCAGGACGAGCAATACGACGATCACTAGTTTCAACAAGTCGAGATAGATTTCAGATTCCATAGCTTTTTAATAGTGGGGTTTTGGCCCCAAAAACTCCTTTGAATCTCTAACGAGTAATGACCGCCGACCCGTAGCCGACGACCTGCGAATGATCACCGGTCACGTCGCCCGAGGTAGTGTAGTTAAGAATTTGAACCCTGTCTGCTCCCAGGCCTTGAGCGGCCCACAGTACCGCGGCTACTGCGCCCCGTCCGCAGGCGAAGCCTTTGCCTTGCTCTTCGGCGCGCAGTACGCCTTCGGGGTCGAAGGCTTCGATGCGGCGCAGCATTTCTTTATCGAGGTCGTTAGCAGTTCTTTGGGGGTAGAAATGCGACAGGTCGGTGCTGGCAACCAAAATGGCTGAACGTCCTTCCAGGGTTTGGGCGAGGGCTTTCCCCAGGGAGCGGGCCACTTTCACGCTTTGGTCGCGCACCATCACAGGCAGGAGGGCAAAATCCCCCGCCAACGCACGTTGCAGGAAGGGCAGTTCGATTTCCAGGGAATGCTCAGAGTCGTTGCGGACGGGGGTCAACCCGAAGCCGAGTTCGGCGCGCAGGTGCTCATCCAACGCGTTGACGACATCCCGGTCGATGGGAACCGGCCCCAACGGTGTCTGGTAGGCCTCATGTCCCGACGTGAGCAGCGGCTGGAAATAGGCGTGGTGCATGGGCGAGATAACGGCAACCAGTTCGGGAGTCTGCCCGCGCAGCGCAGCAAACGCGTAACCCGCCACCGGCCCAGAGTAGATATGTCCAGCGTGGGGAGCCACCACAGCGATGACCTCGCCTTCGATTTCGGGCAGAGCGGCTGCGTCAAGGTAGCTGTCCACGCTGGCAGCCAATCGCCCGGGATCGCCGGGATACCACTGCCCCGCAATGGGGGAGGGACGTAAATCGGTTGGAGTGTTCATTTTTCGCCTCCATGCGCAAAAAGACGGAATATCGGTTCTGGTTTTGTCCCTTTGATTTTAGCATATTGCCTTGAGATTGGGGATTGGGAATTGGGGATCAGTAGGTCAGTAGATCAGTAAATCAGTAGATTAGTAGATTAGTAGATCAGTAGATCAGGACGAACTGATTCCTGATTTACTGATTTACTGGTTCCTGGTTTCCTGCTTCCTGGTTTCCTACCCCCATTGTGATATACTCGATACAATTGCACAAAATTCACCAAATCAGCGAGGATTTTCTCATGTTATTGCGTATCGAACTTGTTTATTGTGCAGCTTGACACTACACAGATCGCGCCGTCAGTTTGACGGCTGAACTGCTCAAGGAATTCGAGCCTCAGATTGCGGCCTTTGCTTTGACGCCATCGGACGGGGGGCGCTTCCAAGTGAGTGTAAATGATGAACTCGTCTATTCGAAATTACACACGGGTCGCCACGTCAATCCCGGCGAGATCAAGCAATTAGTGCGAAAGTACATCGAGGAGTATCATCTCACTAAATAGAAAAAAAAGGGGAGAAGCTACGAAATGTGCCTACGGCGCATTTCGCAGCCCCCGCCCCTCATTTTCGAGAAGACATATCGAGGAGAGCAAAGAATGACAAAGAAAAAAGGAAGAGTTTTTTCTGGAGCGCGCCCCACAGGCCGCCAGCACTTAGGTAATTACCTGGGCGCCATCAAAAACTATGTGGCTCTTCAAGACGAATTCGAAGAGACGATCTACTGCATTGTGGACATCCATGCATTGACCACGGTGGAAACCACCAAGGATCTGCGCCAGAATATCTACGAAATGGCGTTGGATTGGCTGGCGGCGGGACTTCGCCCGGATGACAGCATGATTTTTATACAATCGCAGGTGCCGGAAGTTCTGGAATTGCATACCTTCCTTTCGATGGTCACTCCTCTAGGGAAGCTGACTGATCTGCCCACCTTCAAGGAGAAGATCCGCCACCAGCCTCACAATATCAACTACGGATTGGTTGGATATCCCGTTCTAATGGCCGCCGACATTACACTTTACAAAGCCGTGGCTGTCCCTGTGGGAGTGGATCAGGCCCCTCATATCGAGTTCACCCGCGAGATCGTGCGTTCCTTCAATTACCGCTACAACACCAACGTGCTTGTCGAACCCCAAATGCGGGCTACCAAGATTCCCAAAGTATTGGGCATCGACGGCAAGAGTAAGATGAGTAAAAGCCTCAACAACCATATCGAGTTGGCTGCCACCCCCGAAGAGACGCAGCAGCGCATCATGCAAATGGTCACTGACCCACAGCGTGCCCGCCGGTCTGATCCCGGAAATCCCGATGTGTGCAACGTATTCACCATGCACAAGATTTTCTCATCGAGTGAAGAAGTCGAGACGATAAATTCCGAGTGCCGCCAGGCCGGGATAGGCTGCGTGGACTGCAAGAAAAAATTTGCCCGCAATCTGAACACGCACCTGGAGCCTTTCCGCACCCGCCGCGCCGAATTGGACGCAGACCCCGAGTATGTTTGGAATGTGCTCCACGATGGAGGCCAGCGGGCCAGAGTTATTGCCAAACAAACCATAGCTGAAGTCAAGGAGGCTATTGGTTTGCCATAGTGTGCCGGGGAGCAAGGGTGCAGGGGTGCCTGGGAGCAAGGGTGCAGGGGTGCCTGAGAGCAAGGGTGCAGGGGTGCAGGGGTGCTTTCTCCCCCTCTCCCCCGCTCCCCTGCTCCCTGGCTCCCCCGCTCCCCCGCTCCCCTGCTCCCTAGCTCACCCGCTCCCTATCACAAAATCTGGAGGTAACAATGGACGTTTTGACAAATTTCTTATCCACACTCGCTGTAGGTTTACTGGTTATCGCTATTCCCATCGTTGTGGCAGCCGTTTTTCTATGGGCGCGGCAAAAGTCTGCCGAGATCAAGCAAAACCTCACCAAAGAACAGTTGAGTATTGTCGAGGCAGGTATCAAGCTGGCCGTGCGCGCCGCTGAGCAAGTTGGACTGTCGGGCCAACTTAAGACCGGTGGCGAGAAACGGGACTACGCGGTCAATTCGGTGCAAAAATACTTGGATCGGGCCGGTATTCCAATCGAGGTCGATGAGATCGCCACCCTGATCGAGGCCGAGGTCAATTCCCAATTCTCGAACTACGCCCCCCCTGTGGATACCCCTGAAACTCGCAGCGCATTGATCGATAAAGCCATCGAGACGGCTGTGCTGGCCGCCGAGCAAACCGGAGCCAAAAAGTTAGCTATCGAAACGGCTGCCGGCGTAGCCATGTCGAAGAAGGATTACGCCGTGGATTTGGCGTCGAAATACCTGGCCGAGCACGGTCTCAAAGTTGATACCAGCCTGATCGATGGCCTGATCGAGGCTCAAATCATGCGGTTGAAGTTACAGGCCTTGCAGTGGAAGGCAGGGAAGTAGGGGAGTAGACAGGGTATTACAGGGTAGACAGGGTATACAGGGTATACAAACCGATCGGCGCATACCTTGTTTACCTTGTTTACCTTGTTTACCTTGTTTACCCTGTTTACCTTGCCATCATCCCCCAATAACCATGCGCATCATACTCCAACGCGTCAACCGGGGCCGCGTCAGCGTTGATGGCCATACCATCGCCGAAATTGGTCTCGGATTAGTTATCTTGCTTGGTGTCGGCCCCGAGGATGGCGATGAGCAGATCGACTATCTAGTCAAGAAAATTGCCAACCTGCGGATATTCGAGGATGATGAGGGGAAAATGAATCTCTCCGTTTTGGATGTTGATGGACAAGCCATCGTGGTTTCCCAATTCACATTGTATGCCGATACCCGTAAGGGGAGACGACCCTCGTTTACGCGGGCTGCCCCACCCGAGGTTGCCAACCCGTTGGTAGATCGATTCGCGGAACGACTGACCGCTCAAGGAGTCCCCACTCAAGCGGGGGAATTCGGCGCTCACATGCAGGTCGAAATCCACAACGATGGGCCGGTCACTATATGGATGGAGCAGGGCCAACGATGACCCCTCCCTCACTTCAGCCCTGAACGTCTCAAGTGGATTGCTGCGCTGAGGATCCTTTCGGTGTCACTCGGCTCCTGGCCGCTCGGTCTGTTGTCGTCAGCAGTACTATTTCGAGTGAGTGGATCGCGTCCCCATTTGCATGCGACCGGGCTATTACCTGGGGGACGCGGTGCAATTTTGCCAGGATTGGTTTCAGCCTTAGCCGCGCCAGTGGCTAAAACGCCCGTCGCCTGAAAACCCCGTTGGATGTAAGTGAATCTCCCCAACCACAGGCCGGGGCATCCTGATTTGTGAAGTGAAGGTAAGTATGAATACACAAACGATGGCAATGTCTCCACAACTTCGTTGCTTACCAAAATTAATGAATTATTCGCCATAAGAGTTTAAAGTTAAAGACACGTGAACAGGTTTATGCGATAAAATTGATCTATGACGATGCAAATGCAGTACGTTGATCTCTTTTCGGGATGTGGAGGAATTAGCCTTGGTTTATGCAATGCTGGACTAAAGGGTGTTTTTGCTGTTGAAAAACATCCTGACGCTTTTCTAAGCTTGAAGCATAATCTCATTGACAATCAATCATGTTTTGAATGGCCCGGGTGGCTTCCGCTGAAAAACTGGGATATAAACGATCTTCTCAAAACTCATTCTGCTCAAATAACTCAATTACGTGAACAAATTGATCTCGTTGTTGGTGGACCTCCATGTCAAGGTTTTTCCGTTGCTGGACAACGCCGTGTTACAGATAGAAGGAATAAGCTAATCCACGCATATTTGAAATTTGTTGAGCTTGTTCAGCCGCGTGTCATACTATTTGAAAATGTTCGTGGCTTTACATTCAAGTTTTCCGATTTAAAAAAACATAGCAAAGTTGCATACTCGGAAATAGTGTTACAAAAATTAAATGAGTTAGGTTATACCGACGCTCGTGGTGAAATGGTAAATTTCGCCGAGTATGGTGTCCCACAACGGAGACAACGCTTTTTGGTGATTGCAACTCGTGATAACTTGTCCGGCGATATTTTTTCAAAACTTGAAGGAAACAGGGAAAAATTCCTGAGTGCAAAAGGTACTAGTACCAAGATTAGTAGTCAGTCAGCATTGTCTGATCTTGAGCGTAGACATGGGACTAGGAAATGTCCAGATTCACCTCGATTTTTATCTGGAATAGTTTCTGCCGGGCAGACCGAATTTCAAAAGACCCTACGTTTGATTGATGAGACAAATTACATTCCTGATAGTCATCGATTTGTTAATCATACTCCCGCGATAAAAAAAGTTTTTGAACTACTATTGGAAAAGGCCCCTAGAAACAGAACTATTAAAGGAGAGGAAAGAGAACTTTATGGCTTTAAAAAACGAAGCCTAATGGTTCTGGATCCTAAAGAGCCAACACCAACTATAACAACTATTCCTGATGATTTTGTACATTATTCAGAACCAAGGGTGATGACTGTGCGTGAATGTGCTCGGTTACAAACTTTTCCAGATTGGTTCGAATTCAAGGGACCGTATACTACCGGGAACAAAGAGAGAGTTACACAAGTGCCTCGTTATACCCAAGTCGGTAATGCTGTTCCCCCACTATTTGTTGAGCAACTTGGTGTTGCGATCAAACAGGTTTTATCAGGTTAATAAAGTATTGTCTGCGCTTGAATGCATTCAATAACAAGTTGACCCGCTTGATAAAAGAATATCTGTACACCCACTCATGAGAAAAACACTTCACTTTAAAAC
>JBDRGC010000228.1:0-3526 GCA_043818215.1 Chloroflexota bacterium
AGCTTCCAGCTCGGCCGGCGTTGCCCGAGGGACGACAGCCCACTTGCCGCAGTGCGGACAGCGCTCCAATTTTCCGATGAACAAATTGGGGGATAGCACATTGCGGGAATAGGGGAATGTGCAGCGGGGGCACACCGCGCCCCCAGCCATGCCATACTCTCCGGGGCGATGTTTTTTCTTACGGCCCATTAATAACGGGGCTAATACGCCCAGCAGAGTCGCTCCACCAACGACAATCAGCAGGGGAACTATCATGTCATTGGTGGAATTGCTGGCCTGATCCGCCGATAAAAAATCTCTGGCGACCTCGTTGGAGCGCAGTGTACTCCCGTCACTTGTATATCCGGTAGCGTACATGGTGTGAATGCCCGGGTCGAAGTTGCCGGTGTGGAATTGGAAGTTGAACGGCTCTGCGGCGATCTCGGCGATCAATTCCTCGTCCATAAAATATTCGACGCGTTCCAGATTCTCGGGGCCGGTCACCCGCATGCTGAAGGTACCTTCGATTTGACCGTTGAAACCACCGTACCCCCAGTCGCGGGTCAGGCGCAGTGTAATGCCCGCCCCGTCTTCTTGGGCAAAGGCCGAAAATGGCAGGATGACAGCCATAAATAAAATGATGATCGGAACTAAGCGTTTCATGTAAACTCCTAGAAAAATTCTCGCGCGCACCGTGTCGGTTGGGCATCACGCCTCACGCCCTACGACCCACCCTCCACCCTCCACGCCTTCATTTCCAGCGCGTCAATATCGTTTCACGCTGGAAGAGTTGCGTTGCAAAAGCTATGAGACCAACGTCGATGATGAGTAATCCAATCGCCATCCAGAGAATTAGCTGCTCGTTGAGGTAGATCAGCCCGGTAGTTTGCCCGATGAACAGCCCAACTATCGGAAGCACGAAGAGCGCCGAAATTTGTTCAGCCACCCGGGGGTCGTTGACGCGCGACGATATCATCACCGCGATGCTCACTCCGGCGATAGCCAACAGGGGGCCAACAACGAAGATCGCTGTGAGCCATAACACATCAAATAGTTTCGTCAAAACTGCCGGGCTGATTGCTAAAATCCAGGCACCGATAGCGTAGATCGCAAAACTGAGCCAGGTAGCAAGGACAGCGGGGATGGTGGCTGCAAGCGCTTTCCCGGCCAGCAATTCCATGGTGGTGATCGGGGTAGCGAGCAGCGGCTCCAGTGTGCGGGTGGATTTCTCTCCAACTATGCTGTATGCCGCAAAAGTTATCGGGATGAACAGGGGAATCATCATGAACAGTAACATGAACTGAGACACGATAAAATACTGCATGCACTCGTTCCCTTTTAGACCCCCGCACATTTCCGCGAACTGAGGAGGAATGTCGGACATGGCCGCATCTCCGAGACCGCCCGATGATTTTGTGACGTAAAGGATAATCAGGGGGATCGCTGTGAATAATAGGGGCAAGAACGCAACAGTGAAGAGCACGAAGCGATTTTTGAACACTTCGGCCCATTCCTTACGTATGAGTATCCAGATTTTTTTCATAATAAACCTATCATTAGAAGGCGAGTGGTTTGTAGTAGCGCACGAGAGTGCGCTTGAGGCATCCCAACGAGCACTCTCGTGCTCTACTACGAACCGAGTGGTTTGTAGTAGCGAATGAAAGTTCGCTTGAAGCATCTCAATAAGCACTCTCGTGCTCTACTACGAACCGATTATTCTTTCACCAGTTGCAAATACACATCTTCCAAACTGCGGCGCAGTTCGCCGACGAATTGGATATCGGCCCCGGCCTGTACCAGCGCCCGCACCAGGGTTGGATTAAGCTCTTCGGGGGCATCCAGGCCAACGATTAGTTTATTGCCCACTGTTTCGACAGATTGCACGAAGTCGAAACTCTCTAGTGCTTGAGCGTACTGGGGAGCAGCCTGGCTCAAATGGAAAACGACTGCTCGCCCGTAAAGTTTTCGCCGCAATGCTGTTGGAGTATCCAAGGCCAGCAATTTGCTTTTGAGTATCGCAATCCGGTCGCACAGGCGGTCTGCCTCGTCGAGATTGTGGGTACACATTACAATGGTGCGGCCATCTTGTTTCAGGCCGGCGATAAATTGCCGGATCAAGCGGGCGGCCTCGGGATCCAGTCCGCTGGTTGGTTCGTCGAGGAAGAGCACCTTGGGTTCGTGGAGCAGGGCGCGGGCGATGGCGAGTTTCTGCCGCATCCCCTTCGAGAACGTGCCCACGGCCTCATGCCGCCGCTCCCACAGGCCAAGCATCCGCAAATAGTGTTCGACTTGCCCGGCGCTATCCTCGACCTCGTACATCTCGGCGAAGAAGGCCAGATTGCGCTCGGCGCTGAGTTGGTCGTACAGGCCGGGAGACTCGGTGAGAATGCCAACATTGCGCCGGATTTGGTTGTCCTGCTGCCCGACTTGATAGCCTGCCACCCAGGCCTCGCCGCCGCTTGGCCCGATGAGCGCGCTGAGCATGCGAATGGTGGTGGTTTTCCCGGCCCCGTTCGGCCCCAGCAGCCCGAATATCTCGCCGGTGTGTACGGTAAAAGATAATCGATCAACGGCCAATATATTCTTGAAAGATTTTGTCAATTCTTTGAGGATGATTGAATCCGTGTTGTTGACGGGGTTAGACATAACGAGTGTCCTCCAGATTCTCAGGTGTGGGAGCTGCGGGCTGGATTTGTGGGCTGGTCAGCGTTGGTGGAGGGGGTTGCTGCCCCGGAGCCTGCCGCGTTGTTTTGAGCTTGAAGATGATCCCCACGCTCGCCAGCCCCGCGGCGACGATGAATGCTTCCGCCATGTAGGGACCCCACGTCCGCACAGCGTAGACTGCAACCGCGTCAAGCAACGTGTGCCAGCCAATGGCCGCGCCCAGCCAGAGAATATTCCTCCGGGTGAAAGCGCGTGCCACTAGCACGGATGCGCTGAGGTGGAAGCAGATCGTCGCGGCGCGCTCCACCGCGCCCAGTATAGCCGCATACCACGGTGCTGACCAGTACGCCTCGATTTGTGCTCGCGCAGTCCCAATCTGGTCGGCGGGAACCACAGCACTGAGGTCGGCGCCGCGCAGTGTGAGGGCCTGAATCAGGGCATAAACGACAATCGCCCCCAAAATGATGGCCTCGACGCCGCCATGCCCGGCTCCAAGCATCAGCGCCGATTCCCATTCGCGGTCTTCTTCGAGCCAGAAGCGGTAAACCAGATAACGGGCGGTCTCTTCGAATACCCCCGCCGACAAGCCAAACAGCAAGGCTGCCGCTGCCAGACGAATCCCTTGCTGAGTGATCGACAAGCCGAGTTTGTCGACAGCGGGAGATAGTATCCAGGCGTTGAAGGGGATGTGGAACACTTGTGAGCTGATAAAGGTTACGGCTCCAATGCCAAATAAGCGCCAATCCGCTTTCAGCCGTTGAGCCAGAAATACGCCCAGAGCCAGCGGCATGGCGATCATGAGGAGCGGGTTGAGAATACGAGCTATGATGTCCATGATATTTTTGTGGTTAACGTGAATGTGAAGCGTCCAGGTGCGACGCAC
>JBDRGC010000229.1:0-4433 GCA_043818215.1 Chloroflexota bacterium
GGTAGTTTTTCAATTCTTTCAACTCTTACCAACCCTGACTTTGCTTGAAAACACCATGCTTCCGATGGATTATTGCAAGGTTTATGATTTTCACGAACGTCCAAAACGCGCCCTGGAATTGCTCGAACTGGTTGGCCTGAATGATCAGGCCAACCATCTGCCCGGCTCCGTGTCGAGCGGGCAACAACAAAGCGCCGCGATTGCGCGGGCCTTGGCAACCGATCCTCCAATCATCCTGGCTGACGAACCCACCGGAAACCTGGATTCGCGTTCAGCCGCGGTTATCTTACGATTATTCGAAAAACTGACCACCCAGGGCAAAACCATCATGATCGTAACGCATGATCCCTCCATTACACGGCGCACCGACCAAACCGTAATTCTCTCAGATGGGGAAATTGTCGATCAAACGGTTGCCCGCGCCCTCCCGTTGTTGAACCATTCCCAAATGCTGCAAGCCACCCATCAAGCCGAAAAACAAGTATTTTCTCCTGGAGCGTTGATCCTCCAACAGGGATACCCTGTCGAACATTTCTTCATGATCGTCACCGGAGAAGTTGACATTGTCGTCATCCATCCGGAGCGTCAAGAGAGGAAATTAGCCCGGTTAGGGCCAGGGCAATTTTTTGGTGAAGTAGAATTGACCCACGGCGGCAATTCTATCGCCGGCGTTCGGGCAGGTGCGAGTGGCTGCGTAGAATTGGCCCTCTTGCCCAAAGACGAATTCCTGGCCCTGGTAGACGAATCGCAGCCCACTAAAGAAAACCTGTGGCAAACGGCTAAAAGTCGGAAAGATGAGAACCGGCGTCAAACGGAGGCTGCATGGTGAACACAGAAATCAAGGGAAACCTGTTGAAACCCCGCTGGAGCAAGGTTTTCTCCGATTTGTGGGATAACAAGCTGCGCTCTCTTTTGGTGGTGGCTTCGATTGCGGTAGGTGTTTTCTCCATTGGAATGATTGTGAGCGCTTATGCTATCCTGGCAGAAGATATTAACATCAGCTATGCTTTGGTAAAGCCCGTCAATATTGAAATCTGGACCGACCCATTTTATGAAGATATTACCCGAATCATCGAGCGGGTTCCTGGGGTAGCCACGGCTGAAGGCCGCCGCCTCATCGGGGTGCGCGGCAGTCGAGATGGTGTGGCCTGGCAAAATCTGAGTTTGATCGTCGTCACAGATTTCGAAAACATGCGGATCAATCAACTGCACACCATCGAAGGAACCCAGTTTCCAAATCGGCGCGAAATGCTCATCAGCCTGGCCTTTATGAACAACAGTGGTTTTCAGGTAGGCGAAGATATCCAAATCGAACTGCCCGACGGATCGATTTTTACGTTACATGTCGTGGGTCTGGTGGGGGATCAAGTAACTAATGCGGGTGATTTCACCGCACCGCCCAAGGCCTATATCACTTTGGAGACCCTGGATTCATTAGGATTGCATAAGTATTTCAACCGGCTTTATGTCACCGTGGATGGCGAGGGTGCCAACGAAGATGAAATCGCTGAAATTGCGGCGTTGGTAGAAGAAAAACTGGAAAAGAATCAGCATACAGTCTATCGGTCGGAGGTCAAGGTCTCCAACCAGCATCCCATGGAATCGCTGGTGCTGGCCGTCTTGGGTGTATTGGGCGCCTTGGGAGGTTTGATCACGTTTTTGAGTGGTTCGCTCATTATCAATACGCTCAACGCCCTGCTCACCCAACACTTGCGCCAAATTGGAATCATGAAATTAATCGGGGGACGCAGTCGCCAAATCTTAGGGATGTATCTGGTCATGATCTTTATTTATGGCCTGATTGCTTTGATCCTTGCCGTTCCCTTTGGAGCCTTTGCGGGTTACGCTCTGGCTGACTATTTGGCTTCGAGAATGAACGCCATTCTACAAGGCTTTCGGATCATCCCGCTGGCGATTATTTTTCAAGTTCTGATCGCCTCCCTGATCCCATTGGGAGCTGGTTTTTTCCCGATCCACAATGGGGTAAAAACAAACGTTCGCCGGGCCATCACTAATGAACAACGCGGGAACCATTCTACCCGTCGCGGTTCATTTGATCGCTTGACACTCTGGTTGCGCTGGGTTTCCCGCCCGATTTTACTTTCGCTGCGGAATACATTTCGTCAGAAAGGACGGCTCTTACTCACTATTTTCACCTTGACGGTAGCCGGGGCCATTTTTATCGCGGTTTTCAACGTCCGCACGTCGATGGCTCAGTTTATGGATGATCTCACCCGCCACTTCATGGGAGATGTGACCATCCGATTGGACCACCCCTATCCCATCACCCGGATCAAGCAGGTCATCCTCCCCATCCCTGGAGTGGTCAGCATCGAAGGCTGGGTGGGAGCGATGGGCGAAATCTGGGATGCCAATGACGAAATCCTGGATAACATTCAAATTATTGCACCCCCCTCGAATACCAGTTTGTTGGACCCAGATATTGTTGCTGGCCGGTGGCTCAAGCCGGGGGAAGAGAAAGCTTTGGTGGTCTCAGACTCGATTTATAATTTGTATCCCGATCTACAGCCAGGAGATACGATTATCGTAAAAATTCCCGGCCAACGTGAGGATCATTGGAATGTTGTGGGCGTCTTTCGATTCATCGATATGTTGGGGGACACATTGGCCTACGCCGATTTCGATTTCATCGGCGATGTCACGGATTTACCCAATCAGTCCTTATCCTACAAAGTGACCACTGCCCATCATTCTCTGGCGTATCAACAAGCAATGGCCCAATTTATCGATCAGCACCTGCAAGACCGGGGCTTTATGGTCACCTCCATCGATGCTGGTTTAATATTGCAAGAAGACAGTTCGGAGGGCATCAACATCCTGGTGTTTTTCTTATTTATCATGGCCTCCTTGACGGCGTTTGTAGGCAGCATTGGCCTGACCGGGACAATGGGGATGAATGTCTTGGAGCGGACCCGCGAGATTGGAGTGATGCGGGCGATTGGAGCCGTCGATTTGGAGGTGATGAAATCGGTGGTAATCGAAGGTGTATTTATTGGGCTGATCACCTGGCTGCTGGCGATTGGGGTGTCTTTCCCAATAAGCGATGTTTTGCTCAATATCATCAGCGAGTCGATGATGGGCACAACCATGGATTTGACCTTCACGTTTCAAGGAGTATTTATCTGGTTGGTGGTAGTGGTGATTATTTCCTTCCTGGCAAGCATTTTGCCAGCCCGCAATGCCGCGCGGTTGACCATTCGAGAAGTATTGGCGTATGAATAAGTGTGGGGTCATTGAATATCTTCGAGGTAGACAGGATATATGTGGGGGGATTCTGTCAAGGAATAGGCCAGTTTATAAGCTTCACCGTGGCAATTTTGCTGGATGGGCTGGTGATGTCGAGAGTCAGAATCAGATTTTCAACGCGTTTCCCCTCCCGAATTGCTATTTCGATAATCTTGCATATCTGCTGATTTGCGGCTGTAAGGGACTCCAAGCGGATACCGACCGACGATGATGGGACCGATGACTTCCTGGGACGCGACCAATCTATGGATGAGTCCACTGAAAAAAGGTTATCTCACCGCAGAGTACGCAGAGATCGCTGAGATTTTTAAATAATTAGTATAAGATTTCTAATCTTTGCTCAAATTTTAGTACGAATTCTTAAACTTGGTTTTAAGTTTTTCTCTGCGTTCTTCGCGTTCTCCGCGGTAAAAGAGTTTTTTCAGTACACTCATGGATGGATTTCAAATAGCAGCTTGCAAAGGCAGATCTAAGAATCATCCGCTTCCATGATCTCCACCACACAGCGGCTTCCCTGATGCTCAATCACGGCGTCACTGTCCTGGTGGTATCGAAGATTCTCGGTCATTCCAAGATAAGTACAACCCTGGATATCTACGGTCACCTGATCCCGGTCATGCAGGAAGAAGCCGCCCGCATCATGGACGAAGTGATCACGCCGATTCCGGTAGATTTTGGGGAAAATAGGGAAGCAGAAACCATCGAAACCACAACCCGTTGCACGTCAGTTGCACGCCGAAGAAAAAAAATAAATTTCAACTGGATTGGCGATTAGTCGTCGATCATCCAACAAGGAAGCAATCCCCACAGATATTTGTGGGGATTTTGCTAATACCTGTACTCGGTTCGACTTCGTACTTGAACACTGATAGTAATGGGTACAAAATACATCGTCACAGTGGTTATGATCCATCCGTGAGACTTCGATGTGGACATCAACAGCCGGTCAGCGATAAATTTATGACAACAGATGATCGCACGCTCCTAGAGTCATCTAACTGTACAACCAACTTCATACGATATATAATATGTGTATAAACAATACAGAAGTGTATCCGATATGCACATATTAGTCCGATGAAACAAGAAAGAGAATTTCAACTTTATCAAATTGCCGAGGATCAGGCAGGATACTTTTCGCTAGCTCAGGCCCGAGAGATTGGTCT
>JBDRGC010000230.1:0-6756 GCA_043818215.1 Chloroflexota bacterium
TGGGCGACCTGACCGGAGGAGGTGCGGAGGAGGACGAAGGCGTTGTCTTCCAGCCGATGGCGGATGGCGGATGGCCGATAGAAACCTCTCCCCTGGCCCCTCCCCTGCGAGGGGAGGGGAACTCCCCTTCCCTCGTAGGGAAGGGGTTGGGGGTTAGGTCTGCAGTTTGCAGCGCATCGTGCCCAACCGCAAAGTACCCCAGATCTCAGAAATAAGTGTTCGTAAAACTGAAGGCTTCGGCGAAGTCGCCCCCCTTGCGGGGATCTGCGACCAGGAACCAGCGGCAGAGGTCTACGATGTGCACGCCCTGGTCGAGCAGCTTACCGCCGCCGGATAGCTCCGCGTCCGCGCGCCATTCCTTGTCGTAGCCGGGCCGCTCACCGTGACCATAGATGGCCCGAACGAACAACAATGGGCCGATCTCGCCGCGCGCGCATATTTCGTGCGCCTGCCAGATGGCTGGGTGGTGGCGGTGGTTGAAACCAACACCAACCGCCGACCGCGGACGGCAGACCGCCGCCTGCAGCACTTGCTCTGCCTCGGCCAGGTTGCGCGCCATGGGCTTTTCGACCAAGACGTGTTTGCCGCGCTCCAGTGCCGCGATTGTGATTGGAGCCAGGAATTTGTTGACCGTCGCGACGATGACCGCGTCGACTTGCGGATGATTGACGGCTTGCTCCCAATCGGTCGTTGCCTGGCAGTTGTGCTCGCATGCCAGTTGTTCAGCCCGCGGCGCGTCAATGTCCGCGACGATGACGAGTTTGTCGTTGGGTGATTGGGTGATTACGTCAGCGCGCTTGTTGCCGATGAGGCCACAGCCGACGATGGCAGTTTTCATAGAGGTTGGTGATTGGAGATTGGATTTGATGTCAAGAGCGAGATCGAGGGGACACGAAGCCGAACAGCCGCAATAACTTTATCTCCACAAGACGCATTCTGCCGTCAGAGATGCGCCCCAGCCGTTTGCCAAGATGCGCTTTTGGGAAAGGCTGGGTAAGCCCCAGCATGACCTTTGAATCCTGCTTGAGGTTAGCCTCGCCAGCCGGTAGAAAGATGTCCTGCTCGTAGATGCGCTCTGTTTTCTGAGTTGTAATCGGTGCCGCCAGCACAAGAGGGTAACGGTCGTTGGCATTGTCCAGATCGGTTTGCAGGATGAGGATAGGACGCTCTTTCGCCATTTGCTCATGCGGAAAGGTGTAGACAACCAGGTAGACCTCACCGCGCTGGATGGCGGGTTGCTGTGTCACGCTGGGGATTCCTCTCCGGCAGTCAAAATCGCTTCTGCCTCTGCCCGATAAGGTGCCAGTTGCTCATGAAGAGCTAACAGCGCCGCAGCACCCTCCTCGTCCATTGGCTCACCCCACACCACCGTGCTGGGCACACCATACCAGGCCGTGACCACAGTCTCCAGGAGTTCGGTCTCCAGGAAGATCACGGCGATCAGAGCGTGCTCGATTTCCGGCAACGGCTCGAGGAACTGTATCTTCCCTCGGTCATAGATCGCTTTCACCGCAATCATTAGCCTATCCTCCTGCGTTGTACCCGTTCAGCTTCCATGCAGAATTATACCCTCTTTAAATTGAGAATTGAGAAATGGAAGGGAGAAGAGGGCGGCAAAGTTGTCCATTCTCCATCTCCAACCTCCAACTTGCCAATCAGCGGTTTGATGGTAAGCGGATCCAGGCGACGGAGCGTGTACATTGGCGTGGCGTTCAACTCATCTCCCTTGCCTTCCCATTCCCGCCACGGATCGTAAGGAGCAGCAATCAGTTTTCCGGTTAACTTTCCCGAAGCTTCCGAAGCCAGAAAAACAGCCAGATCAGCCGCAATTTCAGGGGAGACCGCACCTTTTCCGGTTTCCCTGGCTAGTTTGATCTTCTCATACAAACCCCCGGCACGGTTACCAGCCTGCAAGACCTCATCTTGAAGCCTTGTATCCACCATGCCAGGAGCGATAACATTCACCTGGATGTTGAAAGGTTTTAGTTCTTCGGCCAAGGTTTCCGCCAGGCGAGCGAGGCCGGCCTTGGAGGCAGCATAGGATGAAAAATTGGGCAGGGGCGCAGTAGCCCCGCCACCCCGCCCGGCGCGCCGCCCATGATAGAAGACCGGGCCGGGGGAATCGCGTTTGATCTCCCAGGCAACGATCCCGAAGAATGGGCTTATTACGAGTAAAACCAACGCCGACGCGTATCCACGGCTCTGTATCTACTGCTACCACGCCTGGACGCCCTTGCCCCGAACCCCCATCTTCCCCCTACTTTTTTGAGAAGTTACAAATTATCTAAGCACTACTGCTCGAGGATTTTACTTCACCAACTACTTCCGCCAAGGTATCACATACCAAAGCAACCTCTTCGGGTTTCATATCAGCATAGAATGGCAGTGCTAAGATTGAATTACCCGCCTTCTCACTTTCCGGAAAGTCCCCAGGTTTATAACCATACCTTTTTCGATAGAAAGGCTGCAAATGAATAGGCGTGAAATAGGGTCGAGAAGGAATGCCTCGCTCGGCTAAAAGGGTCATTACAAGATCACGGTTAATTACTTCAGAAAAACGTACGGGATAGACAAACCAACTCATGCGCGTTGTAGTAAGAGCTAAACGTAGTGGGGAAACCCCTTCGATCTTTCTCAACCGCTTTATATATTCGTTGGCGACACTCTCTCGCTTGCGTAAAAGATCTTCTATCCTCTTCATCTGCACCATGCCCACTGCTGCATTTAATTCAGACAACCGATAGTTATACCCTAAACGGCTGTGCATCAACCACTCATCAAACTGATCACGACCTTGATTCCTTAAACTGCGAAAAAGGTTAGCCCATTCTTCATCATTCGTCACCAGCACACCCCCCTCCGCGGCTGTCGCTTGCTTGTTAGGATAGAAGGCAAACGTCCCAGCTTTGCCAAGCGCACCTACGCGTCGCCCTTTATACTCTGCTCCGATGGCTTCACATGCATCTTCAATCACCAACAAGTTGTGACGCTGGGCAATCGCGAGGATAGGATCCATATCCGCTGGTTGCCCAAAAATATGGACGGGAATTATGGCACGTGTACGACTGGTTATTGCACTTTCGATCTTTCCTGGATCAATATTCAAAGTTTCTGGATCAATGTCCACAAAAACAGGAGTAGCGCGTTCATACAGTATGCAGTTCGCAGAAGCGACAAAACTGAACGGTGTTGTAATTACTTCGTCATCTGGGCCAACACCTGCCGCAATCACACACAGGTGGAGGCCAGCAGTACCATTCGCAACGGCCACCGCATAAGCAGCGTCGGCTACCTCTGCCGCGGATTTTTCAAAAGCTATCGTTTGAGCACCAATGCTCAGATTGCGCGATTGCATTACCCTGACCACTGCATGGATTTCCTCTCCGGTTATTTGAGGCATCGACATAGGCAGGCGAAACTTTGAAAAGGAACTGTCAGATGATGTGCCTAGAATGTCGCTAAGAGGAGGAACTACGGAGCACGAGACTTGCGAAACCTGACACATGTGCCTGAGATTCTGAATCGTTTGCTCCGCGGCGCTTGGGATAGCAATGATTACTTCATCGATCCCTTGAGTTTGAATAATCTCAGGTAACTTTATTATGGGACCAAAAACTTTTAACCCTTGAGTCTTTCTACCGATCTTTCGTGCATCGTCATCTAACATGGCAACCGGCCGGAGGTTCAGTTGAGGATTGTCCCAAAGCTCGCGGGCCATTTGGGCACCCGCAGATCCAGCACCCACGATCAACACCCGCCTGAATTCATTGAATACTGTTTTGTCCCATTTAAAGTCACCAGGGTATCGTTCTGAGAATTTTAGAACTACCCTCCAACCACCCAACAAGAATATGCTAAACATTCCTTCAAGGATCAACAGCGAGCGGGGAAACGTATACATCCATAAAGGATAGATGATGAGCAGGGTAGCCAACGAAAGGATTATCGAGCCTAACAGTATGGATTCTGCCAACCTTATAAAATCACGCCATGTTGCATAGCGCCATAAATGTTTATAGATCCCTGTGAAATAAAAAACTGTGGGGCGCAGGAAAACAGCAAAAATTATGAAAGGCCATATTTCTCTCAGGAAATATCCAAACAGGGAATATTCACTATAGATGATCTCGAGACGCAGCATCATGCCGAATACAATGGATACTAGCGTCAATATTGCATCCGCGAGAATCATAGCGCGGCCTCCAGCCGCAACCAAAGTGTCGTTGCGAGGAGCGTTCTTTGCGACGAAGCAATCCCCTCGCAAGCCACGAGATTGCTTCGCACAAAACGCTCGCAAAGACACCATAGGCCAGCATTTGCGCGCGCGAGGCAAATGTTGCGCAGTAATTCTAAAAATCCATAACCTGACATTAGAGTTTATTAACCTCCGTAACAATCCTTTCTAATTCTTCGGCCAAGAGGTTCTCGTGCACAGGTAGCGAAAATACCTGGCGTGCGATCTTTTCTGTCACGGGCAAGTAAATCTCTCCCACGACATCCCGGACATGGCTAAAATAATGTACAGGTTTCCAATAAACCATGTCGGTGGCAATGCCAGCCTCATGCAACTTCCTGACAACGGCGTCTCTCTCCAACGGAGTAGCAACGCGCACTTGTAATAATTCCATGTATGCAAGCGGCCTTCCGCTTCGACAGGGATAATCACTGACTTGATATTTGAACTTAAGAAACGGGCATTTGCACGCCTACGCTCGATGTTGTCGTTTAGCATACCAAGTTTTTCCGTGGCAATCGCAGCCTGATGATCCTTTATGCGGAAATCCAAACCAGGCATTACCAGTTTTCCGTTAGAGTCTAAACCCTGATTACGGATTATTTTACAACGCTTTGCGATCTCTTCAACGTTCGTTGTGATCACGCCACCCCCAATTGAATTCAGGATGGATTCAGGAGAGAGACTTATAGCCCCTGTTCCAATACTTCCTGCCTTCTTCCCATAATATTCCGCGCCGATCGCCTGACGAGCATCTTCAATAATCACCAGACTGAAGCGATCTGCAAGATTTTTTATTACTCCCATATCGCTCATCTGTCCATACAAATGGACAGGTAGAATTGCTTTCGTTCGCGGCGTTATACATTTCTCTATCAGATCAGGATTGATAAGAAACGTTGCCGGTTCAATATCCACAAAAACCGGATAGGCTCCTACGGAAAGGATTGCATTTATTGTTGATATTGAAGTAAATGCCGTTGTAATGACTTCGTCTCCTGCCCCAACTTTGTGAGCCAGGAGCGCTACCTGCAGCGCGGCTGTTCCAGAGGATACTGCGATGGCATGTTTGACCTTGCAGAGGTCGCCGAATGACTTTTCGAGGATTTCGATTGGCGAATGTTGTTCATCAGCAGCTGACTCGAAGGCTTCCATCAAAGACCGTTGCTCTTCCAGCGTGAAGGGAGGAGGATCAAACTGGATCAACTTGGGTGCTCCTTAGAGACTGTTTCTGCGGAAATCGAGTTCTTTGCATCCGAGTGCGATCAACGCATCGTGGAAATTCAATCTGCCCTCGGTCTGCTGAACCAATGCAATAATTCGACCATACCAGTGTTGCGTTTCTCCTGAAATCCAGGTAATCAGTTCTTCAGGAACCCGCTTTCCTAATTCATCCAAGAGTGCAGGAAATTGAGCAGACCGCTTTTGTTCTTCTGAACGACGAGCCATTACGCTGACTGTCTCATTAAGAACGCAATCGAAATAAATCACGTCGATACCTTTTTCCCTGATGGCATCCAATAACTCATTTGCCTGAGCATGCCACTTATCTTGTTCGTCTACAAGGGCAACAAGAACGTTGCTATCAATCGCAGCCTGCTGGTTCATGCTTCGTAGAGACGTTCTGTGTCGGCCAAAGCATCCCCTCCCCAAGCAACAAGCCCTACCAGTCCTTTCAATTGGTGAGCGGGAACTGTTTTTGCCAGTAGCTTCTGGGGTACTTTGCGTTCAGTTTGTCTGCGTTGTTGCAGAAAAAGCACAAAATCCAACACCTCACCCAGGTGATCAGCTGGCAATTCGTCCAAAGCATCGATGATTATATCTTTTGTAATATCCATGGCTGGCTCCAAACATTGATTTCGCCCCTATTATATCTCAACCGGCGCTGAGGATTTAGAGCGAACGTCGGTTTCGCGGAGCATCCCTGTGGGAGAGTAAAGCGGGGCGCTTTTCCCGCCGTATACTTCGATAAACTCAGCACAAGTCGAAACCAAGGGAGCGGGTTCACGGAACAGGCATCCAATCCGCCCCCCGGCCCCCAATTCTGGGGGAGTCGACGGTTCCCCCCAAAATTGGGGGGTTAGGGGGGCGTTGGGGGGTTAGGGGGGCGAACTGTGCAGGCCGCGGGCGACCCGATGACGGGCCTTGGATCCGAAATTCGCCCCCCGAGTTAATGCTTCTGGCATGAATCTGTGGATTTGCGGGGGCATACGAAAACTCGAGCGGAATAATGGTAAAGTCTGCTCCACTATCAATAATCGCAGTGAATGGCCCATGCCAATCATCTAAAGCCGGCGCAGACAAAACCACATCGAATACTGGCACTGGAGGGGAAATCGACGATGAATATGGCCGAATCACCTTATGTTCTCCAGTAATCGCGGGCTACGTACCATGATGGTCTGGCGCGCTTCTTGAAGAACAGGCATAATCAATACAGGTTCCTTTCCATACCGCTTACGAACCCTTTGCCATAACCCCCCACTATCTTCATCATGATCCACCACTTCTCCTTGATACAT
>JBDRGC010000231.1:0-2489 GCA_043818215.1 Chloroflexota bacterium
AACCTCCCCCGGGACGGGACTTTGTCACACTGGTCAACTACGCACATCGATAATAATTGAAAAGCATTATCATTCAGATTTCCAGAAATTTTTTTTTGCCTAAGGGTCAGGAAAAAACCGTTTGGGCGTGCGCCCGCCGCATCCGGGTGGTGTGGCCTTCGATGCCGGCGACGACATCGTCGATGTCTTCAGTCTTATTTTTGATGTGGGGCCGCATGGCGGTGTTGAGCTTTTTTTCGGCCTCGCTCAGTTGATCGAGGGTGAGAAGGTAATGGGAGCGGTTGCGGTAGGCCAGCTTGACCAGCGCGTCAAAATCGTCCGCCTGTGCCGTTAAAAGTTCCCGGTAGTGGGCCATGAGAACCGTGAGCCACTCACGATAATTGCGTTGGGCCTCTTTTGAGGGAAGTTTGGCCTTGGCAGACAGCGCATCAGGTTTGCCGGCCGGTTTTGCCGAAGCGCTTCCATGGTTTCGTCCGCGACCCTGCGCCTTGAAATCATGAAATTGGCGGAAAAAACCCGTCGACCTTCCACGTATTTTTTGTGTCCGAAGATATGGAAAACGAAGTACATCGGGATCAGAATCATCCAGAAGCTCACCTTGGGCTTGGGGATGATCACCAGCCCCAGTTCGTTGGCAAAACGCTGTTCGTAATCCAAAATCAGGTCCTTTTTGGCCTCTCTGGTCGGCATGGCTCTTCCTGTGTGTTCTCTTCCTTATCAGATTTGTTTTGGGCAAGAACGCACATATAGGGTTTGTCAAAATTATATTGTGTTTCGACCCAAGACAATTCTGTTTGAACGGTAAAAACTTATCCGCCGTCGCTCTCTGGTGGGTGCCTCAACAAAAAACGTGTAAACGCGAATCGCGTTTCGGTTTTATGAAAAAGGCGCGGTGTTGTCAACCGACAGACGCCGGAAAAAAACCCGGAGGCCCCGCAAGGGGCGCTGCCCGGATTTTTGGGTTGAAACGAATCGTGAAGCTCAGCAAATTGGGGACAGGCCAAGCCAACCATTTGTATTGTAATTTAATCCAGTTTGAAATCAGGCCTTTGGGGGGCTATATTGAAGTTTTCAGTCTTCGTTAAACGAAGATAAACTATCCAAAGGTCGGAGCAGGTTATAAGATAGCGCATCCAATGCTGCTTGCTCTATGGAGGGTTGAGACGCACCTGCATGGCGTTGTGGACGCAAGCGAGCATCGAATAGAAGCCTATCGTCCCGACAAGTTCTATCACTGCCTGGTTGCCCAGAAGTGTATGTGCAGTTTTGAACGTTGAGTCAGAGAGCTGGTGTCCTCTCGTGAGCTCGCGCACGCAGAGTATGATAATCGCTTCTTCATCGCTCGCGCCATGGAGATCACTTTTATTCTTCACCGCATCTATTGTGGACTGACTGACGCCCAGATCAGCGGCGGCCCGAATGTGATTTGCCTCCTCGTAAGGATTATCCATTTCGACGGAGGTCGCAAATGCGAGTAGCTCTTTCGTTTTTGCGGGCAGGGATGATTCGAAGCGGAGGTACGAGCCGAGGTGGGAGACGCGGGCTACGAACTCGGGACTGTGAAGCAAGGTTGCGTAGCCATTGCTGATCTTACCCCGCGCCTTCATTAGATAGTCGTAGACCTCGCGCTTGCCTTCAGGCAGCTTGTCGCGTTCGAAAATTTCGGGTAGGCGTGGCATTTCGATTCTCTCCTTTTGCACGTGGTCTGCATCTATTTGATGCAGGTGTCTTTGCATTCTAGCAGGGGATGGCTGAGCGACTCAAGGGTACGTATCAGCGGATGGTCCATCCCCATATGGAATCCGCGTTACCGAAGCGCCAATCTCACGCTGTGAGCGTGGAACGCTTGCAAGCGCATTGCGCGGAACTGCTCAGCGACCGAAAAAACAATGCTATAATCGATAAGAACTTGCTTTAGCATGGATTTGAATTTCAGCAGGAACTCTCGCTTGTGGCATCGGTGGGTTATTTACCCTGTTAAATGTTTACCAAGTGAAATGCGAAGCCTATTTCACAAAGGCGTAGCCTATTTAACCGGGGTATGCCATATGCAGCCTGGGATGAAATGTCGTCTCGCTCGTGGCATTTTCCAGTATCCTTCTTAGAGGGTTGTTTTCACCCCTAAAAAGTGGGTTCTAAGCATCATAAAAGGTATCTACATAGGGGCCTTTTGTCGTATTACCAACAGCTTACCGTGGTCAGACCCCAAGGCCGCAACTTGCCGTGGTCAGACCCCAAGGTCGGCCGTGCAAAGCCGCCCAATTACGAAAGCTCATAACTGATATGTACGGTGACTAATCATTTATATTCCTGGCCGGTTCTGCTGGCAACCAGCTAGATTGAATCCGGGATGACATTCCGGCTGCCGTTAGCAAATACCAGCAGGTGAACATGGTTGGAAGTGACCATATGATTCAACACACTCAACCCGCTGTATCTTTTCCTGGCAGAGTATAGCCACTCAATCCATCTGCGTCGGTCCCTTGGGA
>JBDRGC010000232.1:0-6401 GCA_043818215.1 Chloroflexota bacterium
TCTTTTGGTTTCATGGGTGCCTCCGAGTATGCAGAGGGTAGAGGGTAGAGGGCAGAGGGTAGAGGGCAGAGGGCAGAGGGTAGAGGGCAGAGGACAGAGGACAGAAGGCAGAGGATAGAGGACAGAGGACAGAGGATAGATGATAGAGGATAGAGGACAGAGGTCAGAGGTCAGAGGTCGACGGTCAGCGGTCGGCGGTCGGCGGTCGGCGGTCGGCGGTCGGCGATCAGCGGTCGGCGGTCGGCTTTACCATAATGCGTAACTTGTGAGGTTGAAATGTTATCGAACAATTTTCTCGCTCTAATCATTACCTTTGCTGCTGCGCTGGTCTGGCTGCGGGTCAACGACTTCGCCGCACACCGCGGCTGGATCAGCGGTCATCTTAGCCGGAAGATCATCCATATTGGCACCGGCCCCCTCTTTGTGCTGTGCTGGCTGCTTTTCGATGCGGCCCCGTCAGCCCGCTATCTGGCCGCGCTGGTGCCTCTGAGCATCACGGCCCAATTCGTGCTCGTCGGACTGGGTATCATGAAAGATGAGGCCGCCGTGCAGGCCATGACCCGCACCGGCGATCCTCGCGAAATCCTGCGTGGGCCGTTATTCTACGGCCTCGTCTTCGTGGTACTTACTATCATATATTGGATGGATGCCCCCATCGGGATGATTGGGCTTATGCTGATGTGTGGCGGCGATGGTCTGGCCGATATTATTGGAAGACGATTCGGGAAAAAGAAACTTCCCTGGGCCAAAGAGAAATCCTGGGCCGGATCGGTGGGAATGTTGGTGGGAGGCTGGATTTTCGCACTCGGGATTCTGGCTGTGTTCGTGTCGTCCGGGGTTTTCTCCGGCCCGTTAAGCGGTTACATCCCCGCCCTGACCCTGATTGCTTTCGCCGGAACCGTGGTGGAATCCCTGCCCCTGAAGGATGTGGACAACCTCACAGTCACACTGACGGCGGTGGCGTTGGGGCATTGGCTGTTATGATGTTAGAAGTAAGCGTTCAGCCCCCTGGTTAAAGATGCTTGAATTGAACGCGGATTACGCGGATTAAACGGATTGACGCGGATTTTTTCTTTCATGTTTTTTATCCGGGTATATCCGTCTGATCCGCGTAACACTTGCACCTGCGATGAAAGTGCAGGTGTCCGCGTTCTATTCACCAGTGGATTGAACGCTTAATAATGAGTAGATAACAGCTTCCATATTGCCGACGAAAGAATTCACCGTTTGATACATGAAACCCGTTGGAGATGGGTGATAATTTTTCTTAGTTTCAACCCTCCGGCAATTAGCTGATTTCCGTGTAACTCCATAATAAAATATCAGTTTATTTGGAACAAATCCATATAGTGCCCCAGGAAGGGGACTTATGATGAAGGTTCCATATTATTTATGGTTAGGCCAAGGAGGATAGATATGAATCTTGAGGACTTGATTACTTATTGCGGAGGGTTCTGTGGGACGTGCGCACGATGCTCTCAGTACACAGCGTTCAGGGAGGCTGCCTCTGTTCTCGCTGAATTGACCGAAGGGCACGGATTCCACCATTGGATGCCAGGTGCCGTCAAGGAATTCGACTACACTGAATTCCAGAAAGGCTTGGATTTCTTTGCAAATCCCGATTCGTGGCTTATTTGCAGAAATGCTTGCAGAGGTGGCAACGGTGGGCCTCCCTTCTGCGTTCGTAACTGCTGCGAGCAGCACAACGTGAATATTTGTTTTGAGTGCGAGGAGTTCCCCTGCGAAAAGACAAAACCGTTTGAGGAAATTGTCGAAAGAGCACAAGAATACAGAACACTTGGTCGAGCGGAATGGCTCCGTCGTCTGGTCGAAAAAGCACATAAAGGCTTTGAGAGCCATACTGAGAAGTACTATCGAGTTTCTATCAGCGACACTCCACCAGAATACTGAACGTGGCCTGACAATCGCATCACACGGACTGGCAAGCAACGTCGCTTCGTACTGAGATTTATGCCAGCCGGTTATGCGAGACGTTAGGTTGCTGTTTTTGAGTAGGTAGAGATTAGGGCTTGTATGAGAGTTTTTATTGCGATAGTCGTGTATAGGTTTGTTCTATATTTCGTACGCCGCAAAAAGAACGCGTTCTATTGGCTCGTGGTAGAATCAATCTATCAGTATCAAAGGTTGTGGAAGGGTAAGACTATGAATAGAACAGTATCGCATGATCGGAGAGATGAAACGCCAGAAGGCAAAGCGCGTTGGTTTCAGTCTTTATCATTGAAAGAGAGAGCGGAATTGCTTTGCCAGTTTACAGACATGATTTTTTTTGTAAATCCCAAAATAGTGGAACAAAAAGATGCTCAACCAATTGCAGGGCGTATTCTCGTCCTTTCAAAAGCATGAAGTGAAATATGTGGTTATTGGGGGAATAGCGTCGGTATTGCATGGTGTCCCGCGAGCGACATTTGATTTGGATATTTTGATAGAGGCAACGCCTGCGAATGCAGAAAGATTATTGGATGCGTTGATAGAAGCAGGTTTAGGTACGGCATCACTAATCACGGCGGAAAGACTGCTGGCGCATGAAATTACGATCTTCAAAGACCTTGTGAGAGTTGATGTACAAACACATACACCAGGGGTTGAATTTGGGGAGGTTTGGGAAAAACGGGAAACGATAGATTTTCAGGGGCAGGAATTTTATATTCTGTCAAAAGAAGACCTGATAGCTTCAAAACGTGCTGCTGGGCGTGAAGTAGATTTAGAAGATGTTCGTTTACTTGAGCTAGATGATGAGTAATTGATGGCGCAACCCAGCATAAATCCCGACTCGCCTTCGGCTCTGGTACGCGGCGCGAAAATCGCGGTCTTTGGCTCTGGTAAAATGATGGTATCGTGCCAAGTCGGCGAGTCGGTTATGCATTTGTTTTGCGACACGAAGTCGCAAGTGTAATTATTACAACCGAGTAATCGGGATGTAACTTGGTGTTCTCCCATAGGGACATTGGGACGATGTGCCACCAGTACCCTACCAGAGCGTGCGTCATCGGGAAAACCGTCCCTTAGTGACGCCGATGGGGTGCGAAGCCTCTGGAACAATGTACCCGCACCCTTCGGGGTGGGCACTGAAACGTGAGTGGAAGTGTCATCTGCCAGCATCAGGCGGTGAAGGAGCTAGGGTCGGGATATGGTCAACATATGTAAACCGCTACAAGCGTCGTCACGTAAGACAGGCGGAAGATGCTGCCCACGCATTACGTGTGGGAACGCCTGAACCAAAATGGTAAGTACCCTGAAGGGTATAATTATGGTCAAGCTCAGGATGTAACGATTGTCCTGACGCAGATGTTGCACCACCGGCGTATAGGCGGGACCTAAGTCACCCAGTATGGTTACACGTGTGGAACCCTTCGCTCTGCTCTGGGCAGGCAGTGGTAAGCCCGTAGGTCTCCCGGCGGACGAATGTCCACACGGGAAAGCGAGCCGCAAGGGACGCTGCAGGGTCTGCGGGTATGGGATGGCGGAAAAAGCGAATGCCGTTCTGTACCCTAAAGGGCATTATAATAATGGAGCGGATAGGGGTTGAGGTACAACGGAAGTTGTTCCAACATCACCCTACTCGAAAGCGGGCAGACTTCCGACTGGTGTCTCGTCATATCATGCCCTTTGGGTACGAGAAAGTCTGACAAACCATCTTGACAAGGGAAAGCAGATGCCTGTACTGAGCCTGTCGAAGTGACGGCAGGCTTTGGCCTAGCTGGTGCGCCCTTGAACGAAAATTGGGTGGCAGCAGATGTGTATCGTGAAGGGGAAGCCAGATATGATCTGGTCGAACCGCGTCCCTCATGTCAGACGGGGCGGTTGAGATGCTTGAGCCGGATGAAGGGAAACTTTCATCAGCGCAGCAATCCCTTTGGGACGTCCGGTTCTTAGGGGGGGAGGGCGTAGCAATACGCCCTCCCTACCCGGCGGCTCTGATCGGCGGCGCAAAATTTGCAAATCTTGGATATAATCAAAGTATCTCAGATTCAACTCCGGCGAGCCGGTTATGCAAACCGTTTGGCCCCATACAACAAAATGAGTAACATGAAATGACGAAGCAAAAGAAAAAGCTGGATGATGATGACCAAGTAATAGTTTCTTGTTCGAAATGTGGGCATCAACACGAATATGAATCTCTCGAGGTTCTTGATACAATATCATTAGCAACTCCCTGTGATAATTGTGGTTTTTTATTTCTTCGGTACAGCGTAAATAAGATGGCTGCGATGAAGGCCTTACTTCAGACAGACTCGAAAGCGGTTGCTTTGATCAAAGCAGGGAAATTTGACGAGTTTGATCAATATCTTAAAGAAAAGACGGAACTATGAGCACATTTCAATTCACACTTACAGAACGGTAGTTATCATGAAGATTAGTTATTTGGTCAAAACACGCACAGAGAAATGTATCAAACAATATGCAGAAGCTCATTTTGCGGGTCGATATACGCGGCTTGATATTCGATTTCGTAGTCATTTCTGCTATGTAGATGCTTACACAGAACCGGAGCCGCCAGACCCAAATTGGCCACCACCAGATTGGCCGGAAAGTCGCGAAGAATATCTGGAACGGCTTCACAACACGCCGTACTATCTTTTCCGATTACAATATTTTGGTGACGAGACAAAATGGGGGTTGGCATTTTACAGTTATGCGCATGAAAAGTACGAAAAGTCGGTATTCCCGACAGGAGAGTTTTTAGGAACGCCAGAAGAAGCATTTCAAACTGCGGGAGAATTTCATCTTTAGTGCGAGATTGGTGAACAAAGTTTTGTTGGTTTTCGGTACAGTTGTCAAGAAAACGCCAAACTATCAGACCTGACTATGCACAAACTATAGAAGCAGAAAATGCATTTTATGAGTTCAGGGCAAAAACATATTCTCTCTCCACCCGTGGCGGGGGCTAAGTTATGGTCGGCGGGGCAGTCGCCCACACCGTTTTAACTTGACGCGTTTAGGTAGCGTCCCCTTGGGGGTTACCAGCAGGGTGCAAAGGTGGTGGTCGCCCGTCGATTGATATGTGGTGATACACAATGTAGCTCGTCAACTGAGCATCATCACTGACAATTGATGGCCCGAACAGACCAAATTGGGCCATTTACAATATCACTTTTTAGGGTACACTACGCGAGAATATAGTTATTCTTTGGTAGTGTCCACAATAAGCCCCAAGTTAGAATTTGTTGAATATGTCTATTGAGAACATTCTATGGAGGTGTTAAATGACACACAAAACGCAACGTCTTTCTGTAATTGGTCTGGTTTTGGCGCTGGCTTTCACCGGGGTGTACTTGCTCATGACGCTCATTGCCCCCGCGTCACAAAATATGACGGTGGCCGCCGCGCATCCCCTGTCTGAAATCAACGCCTGCGGAACGATTACAGGCACAACGACCTGGATGTCTGATACTCTCTATGTGGCAAACAGCTGCGATATAGTCGTCCCCACGGGAGTGACGTTGACGATCCAGGCCGGTACGGCTGTCAAGTTCGGCGGTGCCGCTTCAGCCTTGATCGTGCAAGGCAACCTGGTGGCGCAGGGGAGCGAGGCTAATCCGGTCGCCATCACCAGCTTACACGATAACGCCCACGGCGACCCGGCGACCGGCAGCAGTGGCACGCCGGCGGCCGGGGACTGGTACGGCATCCATTTTGACGCGGGAAGCGTCGGAAATATAGAGCACGCTTTCATCGGCTATGCCGGGTCAGGCGGGTGGAACGCTACGCTTGGCTTGTGGAACAGCGCCCAGGTGCGGGTAGTGAACGCCAGTCTAAACATGCAGTACACCACCGTGGACAGCGGTCTGCGCTGCGGCATCTACCTCGAAGGCAGCGGAATAATACCGACCTTGCAGCATGTACAGGTATCGAACAACGCGGGCAGTACATCATGGCCGTATTCCAACGCGGTATACCAGTCCACGATCAACATGCAGCCCACCTACAGCGACCTGACCTTCTCCGGCAACGATGTCAATGCGGTGATCATTGATTGGGATTCCTGGAACCCAATGACGCAGAGCGTGACCCTGAGCGGCACCGTCTTTAGTTTCGCGTGTGGTTTCACCAGTTGTCCCCTGTCCATCCCCGCCGACCTGACGCTCACCGTAGCGCCAGGCACGCAGTTGAGCTTTCCGAACGACCGTTACAGCCTCGTGGCTGAGGCCGGGGCCACGTTGCTGGCGGAGGGGACGCCCACGCAACCTATCACCTTTACCTCGATCCTGACCGCGCCCCTACTAGGCGGCTGGCAGGGGATCGTGATCAATACCGGCGCGACGGCCCGGCTAGCGCACTGTGACGTGAGCTACGGTGGCGCAGGGACCTTCGGCGGCCTCGACCTGAGCGCGACGGACGTACAGGTACGCGATTGCCACATCCATCACCACCAGTACGAT
>JBDRGC010000233.1:0-3225 GCA_043818215.1 Chloroflexota bacterium
CATTTACCATTCACCATTTACAATTCTCCCGGTGATCTGGGATTGCGTTCCGTTACTCCAACCACCGTCACATTTTGGGATTGCACCCTAAACCATCTGATATTCTTCAGACAAAACCCCTTTCCCACTGGCTAAAATACGATCTGTGAGCCAAAACAAGCTGTCATCAGGGAACATCTTTTGCAGATCGCAGCGTAAGATATTGTGATCGATACTGGGGAAAAATTGCACCAGATCGCATTGCAAAACGTAGCGATACTGGCGGGCGAATTTCTGGGCGCGGTCAATGGCGCGGTGGGTACCTTTTCCCACCCGGTTGGCGTAACTGTCGTAGATAAAGCGGCGTTCGAAGTGCGGCACAGTGAGATTGCAGAGGGCATGATGCACAACGCGATCACGAAAGGGGGCCGCGGAAATCAGACGCCGTTTAGGTTCATGAATGTAAAAACTGTGATAGCCCCCCGGCTGGTAGGTTTGCTGGCGTAATTCAGATTCTAATTGCAGCAGGTTATCCCCCAGGTAGAGTTCGAAGCCTGCCACCTCCGGGCGGCCGCGTTTGCCGCGCGAGGCATTATTATAAGCCAAGTTAAGATTTTCCCAGGTGTGAATTTGCAATTGCAGTGCTTTTTTCATTTTTTGCGAGTCAGAGATTCAGAGATCAGAGATTCAGAGTTCAGAGATGATGGGGAGCACACCGGCCCGAAAACCGAAGTCGAGAAGACGATTGAGCGGGACGTAGTAGTCGCGGCCCGCACAGCGGACGAACCCGCGACTATTGAAGAAGGAACCGCCGCGCAGCACCCGGGCGCCGGAGCCGCTTTCGTCTTCGCGGCCATCTTCAGCAACGTAGGGATAATCTTTAAACAGGCTATGCGTCCACTCCCAGACGTGGCCAGCCATATCGGCTGCCCCATAAGGGCTGTTACCCGCCGGGGAATACTGCCCCACTGGAGTTGTCTTCCCAACCTTGCCTTCGCTCGAATTGCATTTTGCCGGGTCCCATTCATTCCCCCAGGGCCACTCGTTGCCGTATTCGCCGCGGGCGGCCTTCTCCCATTCGGCTTCGGTGGGCAGGCTCAGCCTGTACCCCTCGGGCAATTCGCCGCCCAGCGCTTCATCCAGCCATTGGCAGTAGGCCATAGCATCATTCCACGAGACATTTACTACGGGATGATCTTCTTTCTCTTGCCAGTTTTCAACTGGATGTTTACTCCCCTGGGCTTGCGCAAAATCATTATATTGCGTATTGGTGATCGGGTAACGGGCCAGCCAATACTCATAAGGCATATCGACGGTGTGCTGGGGGTGCTCATTATCTCGTGCCAGTTCGTTATCTGCTTTGCTGCCCATGATGAATTTTCCGGCGGGCACAGGCACAAATTGAATACCCCCCCATTGGCGCACACCGGCGCGGGCGGGGGCCACCTCTTTTCCTTCAAGTTTACCGCGCAGTTCGTCCGGCAGGCCGCGCAGGCGCTCGGCTTTGACAACGGGATGCACTTCCTCTTCTGGCCGGATTTTGATGGGTGTTTCCACCGCGGCGGGAATCTCTTGCGGGGGAGCCGTCAAGTGAATGATGGCATCCAAACTCTGCGGGGTGAAGTCAGGGCCAAACTCCCCGATTCGTTTGAGCACCATGCGCATCCGGCGGGCTTCGTCATCCTCATATTCGCGAAAAGTACCCGCCAGTTGTTCTTGTTCTTCCGAGCTGCCGCCCACCCATTGCAAAGCTTTCAGCACAAAACTGTGGCGGCGCTCGAGGTCTTCGAAGTTCATCACCCGCCTGGTAAATATGGCCGGCGCGGCGTGCATCAAAGCCTGCCAGCATATAAAATCATCCCGGTTCAGGCCCTGCGATTGGTCGGCGTTGAGGGCCATAGTCCATTGGAGATTCAGATCGTTGATCACCGATTTGACCCGCCGCGGGTTTATCTCGGCAGCCGCGACCAACGCCTGCCAGCGGGCCAGCATGGCCGCGTCAACCTGCTGGTCGTTTAAATAGGCCTGCATGGTCTCCGTGACGATGGGCGGAAGTTCGAAACGCAGTTGAATGATTTTTTCGAGATAATCTTTGGCGCTCTCACCGGTTACGCCGGCATCCGCATAATGTTTGGCAACAGCCTGTTGAATAACAGACTTATCGGCTCCCAAAACAAAGACGCAGCCGGGCTTATCGAGAAAGAGCTTGATGGCTTCCAACACCTGCACCATCTTGCCCGGCAGACAGCGGTCGAGGTCGTCGATGAAAACAACCAAAACGCCTTGCTGAGGGTCGATCTTTTTGGCGTCCGCTTTGCGATGCACCCAGGCTGCCAACAGGCGGTCGAAAGCATCATCGAAAAGATCGAGCATGGCTGTCTTTTCGGCAAAGGGGGTCGGCTGCGGCGTGCCGGTGTCCAGACCAATCCCGATGTCGCCAACCTTGATTGAAAACCAACCCAAAACAGTGTTGACCACGTCCCGCCGCGGGTAGCTGGGGTCCCGCAATTTGCCGATGAGTGAGGAAACAATATCGTCATCGGCCATGGACTGGACGATCACTCGCACCAGGGCAACCAGCAGTTCGTCTTCATCGGCGTACTTCCAGGCATTGAACCACACCGTCTTGCAGCGGCGGAAGCTATCACCCTCGGCGGTATCGTTGGCAAAGCGGTGGTGCTTGTCTTTATCCACCGGTTCGTCGAGCAAGTTCCTGACGCGTTTGAGCAGAGTGGTTTTGCCGGAACCCCACGGGCCGCTGATTCCGAGGGTCAACGGGGTGCGGGTCTTTTTGTCAGCGATCAGCCGCGCCAGGGTGATGGCGAACTCATCGAAGTGGAAATGCGCCGAGTCATCATCACGCAGGGGGGCGTCGTGCAGGATTTCTGGGGTTTCGAATTGGCGTTCGGGTTCAAGCATGGGCGGCTCCATAGAATCGGATTGGTGGTTAATTGTCAATTATAATTGATTTGTACCAATCGCACCGCAAGTCCTCACCCCCAAAAAGACCTTCCAGGTTTTCGCGAAGTCCCCCGCAACACAGTTGAGATGGAAAACCTGGAAGGTCTTGACAACAGCGAAATATCTTCGAAGAACACAACCAAGCCTTGATTCCCGCCATCCGCCAATCGTAGCGCGGGGAACTGGCCGCGGGGACCTTCCAGGTTTCCGCGAAATCCCCCGCGACACAGGGGAGAGGGAAAACCTGGAAGGTCTAAACCTCGTTCTAAAGGCCTCTGACTGAAC
>JBDRGC010000234.1:0-2744 GCA_043818215.1 Chloroflexota bacterium
ACCCAGGTTAATTTCGGGCTGCCCAAATTTAGCCGTCTCCGAAGCGATGACCATATCGCAAGACATAGCCAACTCGCTGCCACCTCCCAGGCACCAGCCGGAGACAGCCGCGATAATAGGCTTCCGAATGCCGCGAATGCGGTCGAATGCAGGGATGAACTCGCTTCTGAGCATTTCAACAGCCGAGGCGGTAGCCATTTGCTTGATATCGGCGCCCGCGGCAAAGGCCTTCTCACTTCCGGTGATGACCACTGCTCCAATATTGTCATCAGCGTCGAAGACATCCAGCATGTCCATCAACTCTGTGAGCAGTGTGTTGTTGAGGGCATTGAGCGCCTTGGGCCGGTTGAGCCGGATCAATCCTACGCGGCCGATGGTTTCGGGAATAATTGTTTCGTAAGTCATGGGTTTTCCTCTGGGGATGGGAGATTGGGGATTGGGGATTGGGGATTGGGGATTAGAGATTAGAGATTGGAGATTGGGGATTGGGGATTGGAGATTGGAGATTGGAGATTGGGGATTGGAGATTGGAGATTGGAGATTGGGGATTAGGGATTGGGGAATAGGTATCTGCTCAATATTTCGGGGAAAAAGTCCAGCATCCTGAGTAGCGGAGCGTATCGTAGCCGTGTCCTGAGACTGACGAAGGGGGTGCGGCTCTGGCCTAACCCCGCTATTTTGAGCACTTACGGGATTAGAGATTGGAGATTGGTAACTATTTTGGCAATGTCAAGTTTGCGCGGCGGCGGTGCCACGGCGACTGTAAGTCACGGCAACAGGAGCACGAAGCCGACCTGCGTCGGCTAACAGTCCACGCAGGTGGACTTCGCGCACTTCGTTGCTGCGATTTCAATCGCCCGATGCGGCATAGATATTATACGCTGAAATTCACTCGCGGCGCGAAAAGTGAAACGTGATGCGTGACGCGTGGAGGGTGATACGTGGAGCGTTCCGTCACCCGCCACCCGCCACCCGCCACCCGCCACTCGCCACTCGCCACTCGCCACCCGCCACTCGCCATCCGCCACCCGCCACCCGCCACGCCTCACTCACCAAATTCCTCGCAAACGGGGATTTCTCCTCGATTTGTGTTGGCATTCAACGGCAGTCCAAAATACGGCGACGGGTCCAATGTGTTTTGAATTTTTAGCTCGTTTAGAAAATGCCCGCTGCCGTCATCCTGCACGATGGAAAAGTGCAAATGAATTCCTGTGGGATTGTTGGAATCACCCGAGTAGTTGCCCTGATACCCCAGCAAGCTGCCCTCATCGACGTATACTTCCGATATGCCAGGCGGGAATTCCGGGACGATATAAGGTGTGCCATCCTGGGCAGCCAGATGGGTGTAGTATATCCAGATTTGGCGGGATGGATGCAGCGGGTCGCTGGGAACACGGATGATGAGGGTGGACTTCCACTCTGGGAGGCGGGTCAGGTATCCCGAATAGGCCGCGTAGACCGGAGTCACGCCCGGCTCGGTCCCACCGAAGATGTCGATACCCTGGTGGTGGTGCCCGGGGCGGAAGGAGTCATCCCAGATAAAGCCGACGAATCCCGACGATGGCAGGCTAAAGGGGGCCTCTCCACAGCGATCCCCGGCGGAGACAGACCAATCGGGATGGGAGGCAGGGTCTCTGATCCAGGCCATGACGCGCCCCGAACGCCCGCCACTGCGAGCGAACCAACGGTAGGCGAAGTACCCGCCAACAATAACCAGCATAAATATGATCGCGAGGATTGTACGCAGGAGGTGGTTGGGGCGGTGTGGGGGCATTAGGGGTTAGAAGGTTAGGAGTTAGGAATCAGTGGATCAGTAAATCAGGGATCAGGAAATCGAGGGGCTAGGAACTAGGGACTAGGGTCAAGGAATTCGGACACTGATTTCCTGGTTCCCTGGTTTCCTAGTCCCTAGTTTCCTGATCACTGACCTACCGATCTACCGGAAGTTTAGGCAGCGTGCTCATCTGTAGAACTTGCGCCAGATTGATGCGGGCTACAACTTGCAGTTGGGTGTTCCCGGTTCGGATTGCTGTTTCGTCGGCCAGTTGGTAGCTTTCGATGGCGGCGGGATATTCTTCCAGGAGTGTGTATGCCTGCCCCATGTTCAAGTAGCTGATCGCCGAATCCGGATTGATTTTCAGGGCTGCTGCGGAATCCGCCAATGCACGCTCAGCCCGCCCCATCATCAGGTAAAAAATGGCGCGGTGGACAAAGAAATCGTCATGGTTGTCGAGTCCTCCGCGGGCATTATCGAAACTCGCGGCCGCAGCTTCAGGATGATTGAGCGACTCCTCGATCACCCCTTTCAAGATATACAGCCCTGGCTCGTCGGGAGTGTAAACCAACGCTTCCCCCACTTCTTTCAGCGCGTTCTCATAATCACCTTCTGCCAATAAAGTTTCGGCCTGCTGCTGGTGTCCCATGCTGGCCTGTAACGCAGGGTCTGGAGCGAAGAAATTTCGATAGACCATTGCCAGCGCTACGAGAACTGCCGCTGCAATCCCCGCACTGCGCAGCCCGCGCCGGATTTTCGTCTTCCTTTCTGCGGCCAGAATTTCATCAGCACGCCACCACCAGCGATCTGCCGGTGGCTGATGCAAGTGCCTGGCTCCTTCCATTGCCCCCACTCCCCCAACACGGCTCACAAACAAAGCCATCTTTCTCCTGAACTGGGATGTGATCGTCTCGAATTGGGATCTTTCACTGCCAGGCGACATACCCAAGTCTTCCAGCCTGTCCAGCCC
>JBDRGC010000235.1:0-3900 GCA_043818215.1 Chloroflexota bacterium
GGGGGGGGGGGGCCCGCCCGCCCAAACCCTCACCTGGGGCCTCACCCCGGCAAATCCCAAAGAGCCTCCTTTTCAAATCGCTTTCGGAAACGGTTTTGCGCGACCTACCCCCCCTACGGCATCGGGTTATTCTCTGCCCAATCTTCCCCCAGGATGACGGTGATGTCGGCCTCGCTGGCCGGGTCGAAGCGCTGGTAGATTTTACTTTGTGGCACTCCGAGTAATTCAGCCAGAAATGCAACAGTGTATGGCCTGCCGGAGTAGTCGATGATGGTGGTGTTGGCGTACACTTGATCGGCGTTAGATACATCGGTAATATTGATGTTGTTATCTTGCAGATATTCGTCCGTTCGAGCGGCCAGCCCAATGGTGAAGGTTCCATTGAGGATCGATACGCGGGCGTTTTCTTCTGCCATAAGTTCGCCTGAACTTATCTCGGCAACAATTGTGGGGTTGGGAGCAGGTTCGGTAGAAAATATCTTGTCGCGCAGTTCGAAAATCTCTTCGGGGATGGGCTGCAGGATAGACATCCCTTGGGCAGATGTGGCGAATATGACTTGATTTACCCCAATGATTTCTCGCCGGATATTCTCTTCTGGAATTTGATAGGTCAGCCATGTCAGTTGGATAACTTGCTGCAAGTTGAGATTGGTCTTGGCACCGTTAGAGATTTCTCCGTAGATGGTGGGAGCCTTAGTGAGCAGCGTGGGCAGAATCTCGAAGCTGATGACGCGCTCTCGCACCCCCATGATGACTTGCTGCTGGCGTTGGGCGCGGTCGAAGTCGCTGCCGCTGGTGTTGCGGGCACGCGCATAAGCCAAAGCGAGATCGCCGGGCAGGGTTTGCAAGCCGGGCTGTAAGACTTTTGTGTTGTTATCTCCCAGAGGGTCTATCTCGATGGTTTCGGGGACTTCGATCTTCACGCCCCCAATCTCGTCGATTAGATGAATGAAGGCGTTGAAATCAATTTGGGCGTAAAACTGGATATCGATATCCAGAAATTGTTCGACAGTTGCTATAGCCAGCCCGGCACCCCCTCCAGCTGGCTGGCTGGCCTCACCCAGTTGGTAGGCCTGATTAATTTTATGGTATCCGAAGCCGGGAATCTCTACCCACAGGTCACGTGGAATCGATAACATGCCCACTGTTCTGCTCTGAGGGTCGATGGTTATCAGAATAATGGTGTCGGTGAGTGGAGGGCCATTGTCAGCCTCCCAATCCCGATAATCCACACCCAGGAGCAACAAAGTGACGCGGCCCTCTCCGTCCCAGGGTTGGGGAGGTGGCCCGTTCTCTGGCTGTAGCGGCATTGTCAGATCCAGGGCGTTTTCTGCGACAGGAATGAGCGTAGGCCCTGTTTCAGAGATTATCAATTCTGAGGGCGCAGTCCACAGTGATGCCACCGCATCTCTCATTGCTGAAAAGACGAGAAATGCTGTAATACTGGCAGCTATCAGAAAGACAAGTACAAGTGCCCATAACCAATAGTTATGCGAAGTGGTTGCTTTCCGGCGCGGGGAGGGGGATTTGCTCATGATGTATCGCAGGTGTGAACGCGGATAAAATTTTATCTTTCAAAAACAGCTTCATAATTCCTCCGAATTCCCACCCACTGCCGTTCTCGTATATCTAGTTTTTTACGGCTGGTATGAAGAAAATAGAATTCACGAGTTGGAAATTGCTGGTGCAAGCGGCGGTAACTTTTCATCGCGGAACTGCCATCATCACAACTTTCAACGACTGCTATATTATCAAGTTTTCTTTGGCTAGTAGAGGTTGTGTGGGCTTGTAATGCTTCAACAATAAGCCATTGCTCAGGATACACATTTCGAATTTCAGACCATAACATATCAGCCTCCTTAGATGTCGGGCAGTGAATCTACGGTATGGGGTTATTGTATTCCCAATCGGTTCCTAAAATGATACTGACATCCACATCGCTATCCGGCAAGTATCGACTGTGGATCCTGAATTGGGAAATCTCCATTAGCTCTACCAGATACGCGACCGCATAAGGGTTGCCGCTGTGATCGTAGATATTGGTGTAGGCGTAGGGTTTTTCACTGGCGTCGCCAACTGCCTGAACATTGACTCCCAAACTTTGCAAATATTCGCTGGTAAGGCCTGCCAACCCGGGGGTGAGTGTTCCGTTCAACACGGTGAGACGCGCGTTCTCTGCAACCATCAGCTCCAATGGATCAGCGCCATTTCCTGCCACCGTGCTGATTGCCCCCGAGGGAGCGAAAATCTGGTCTCGCAGCAAACGAATTTGATCCGGGAGCGGCTTCAAGACGTCCAACCCATCAGGGGATTTGCCAAAATTAATTTGTTCCGAACCGATGATACCGCGCAGGACGTTCTCTTCAGGGATTTGCTGTGCCAGCCACGCCAATTGGAGGGCTTCATCCAGGCCTAAGTTAGTGCTAATCCCGCTAGAGAGTTCCTGATAAAGAGTAGGGGATTTTGCAACCAGAGTGGGAATCATATCGTAGCGCAGTATCCGATCACGAACTGACATGATAACCTGCTGCTGCCGTTGAGCACGGTCGAAATCGGCCCCTTCAGTGTTCCGGGCACGCGCATACGCTAAGGCATATTCGCCGGGCAGGGTTTGTATGCCTGGATCAAGTCTGATTTTACCCTTTGAGTCATCATATAAATCAATGTGCATTTTATAGGGGACATCTATTTTTACCCCACCAATCTCATCAATGAAACGCACGAATGCCGTAAAATCAATTTGAGCGTAATACTGGATCGGCACACCGATCAAGTGTTCGACAGTATCGACTGCCAGTCCAGGCCCGCCGCCGGGCAGATTGTAAGCCTCGCCTAATTGATAGGCAGTGTTGATCTTCCCATAGTTGAAGCCTGGAATACTGACCCACAGATCACGCGGAATGGAAAGCATCCCCGCGGTTTGAGACAATGGATCGATGGTGAGCAGAATCATTGAGTCCGTGCGGGGCGGCCCTTCGCCAGCCCTCCAATCGTTGTAATCAAGCCCCAGCACCAGGACTGTGACACGGCTGGCGCCATCCCAGGGTTCCGGTGTCGGGCCGCGGGGAACGGCGGGTAACTGTGCGGGATTGGTCTCTGCCTCACCCTCATTCCCTGGCTGCGGGATGGGCGTTGACTCTGCGCCTAATGCTACTCCAGGAAGGTCTGTAATTTCCCAGGTAGACACGAGAGCGCTGATTTTATTGAACGTAAATATAGCCAGCATAACTGCAAAAACCAGGCAAATGACCGCCAGCCCGATTTTGAGCCAGGTGTTTGATTTGTGTGTAGGTGGATTTTGATTGTTCATATAATTAACTTTGTTTGTAGTATTATCCTCTGACTGCCTTGAAAAAAGATTATTTCACCGCGGAGCACGCGGAGATCGCCGAGATTATTAATAATTTCCTCAAGAAATCTAGGTATTTGCGCAGTATTCAATTCCAATTCCTGAAGTTGTTTTTTAGTTTTTCTCTGCGTTCTTTGCGAACTCTGCGGTAAAGAATATTTTCAGTGGAGTCATCCTCTCAGAGGCGAGATTATATCACGGAGACGCTTTTCTGTCGGAACGGGGCACAGTCCCACGAAGTGGGGTAAAATTGACAGAGGACGGAGGACAGAGGACGGAGGACGGAGGACAGAGGACAGACGGCTGACGACCGACGGCTGACCGTAATAAAATCGCTCCCACGCCATTCGCCATTCGCTATTCGTCTTGTGCCATTCGCCACCCGCCACCCGCCACCCGCCATTCGCCACCCGCCACTCGCCATTCGCCACCCGCCCCCCGCCCCCCGCCACCCGCCACCCGCTACCCGCCACCCGCCACCCGCCACCCGCCACCCGCCACCCGCCATTCGCCACCCGCCATTCGCCATTCGCCATGCGCCATTCGCCCCT
>JBDRGC010000236.1:0-3911 GCA_043818215.1 Chloroflexota bacterium
AACACTGACAACTGATAACTGGCGACTGGCAATAGCGGACTGTAAGCGCCGACGGAAGAACTCGGGGCTAATGACCACCTCTGGGTCCCAGGCCCACACCCGAACCCGGATCTGTGACACTGGGCTGTAGGCGCCTCGGGCCAGGAATCCGCCGCGGGAATCGAGCACGTCCACGGTATCCCCCACCCCCGGATTCCCATCCATATCCGCAATCGCACCAGAGAAAACCCAGGGGTGGCGGCGGAGAAGAGATTTTTCACGGCCGGGCTTCAGTCGAATAGTTGACATAACGTAAAAATGTGGAGGGTAGAGGGTAGAGGGTAGAGGGTAGAGGGTAGAGGGTAGAGGGTAGAGGGTGGAGGGCGGAGCGAGATCAGCCGTTTCGCCCTCCACGCTCCACGCTTCACTCTACACGTCCCACGCTCCACGACTAAATAATCCCAACCGCCTGGCCCGCTTCGGCAATCACATCCATAGCATATTCGATCTCGTCCGGCTCGTGGGCTGCCAGGACTGTGGCCCGCAGGCGAGCCAAACCCACTGGTACTGCGGGGGAGACCACCGGCAGCACAAAGAGGCCTTTTTTCTGAGCATACTGGGTGACCGCGAAAGCCGTTTCGTCGGCGCCGCACAAGACGGGCACAATAGCCGTTTCTGTGAGCATGGTGTCGAAGCCGCGGGCTTTCAAGCCACCGATGAATTGCTCGGTGTTGGCGTTGAGTTTTTCGATGCGCCAGGGTTCATCGAGAATGACTTTGAAGGACTCGTTGGCCGCCGCAGCCTGGGCCGGGGGCAATGCTGCCGAGAAAATATAGGCCCGACTGGCGTGACGCAGATAATTGATGATGTCTTTCTTGCCGGCCACGTATCCGCCCACCGAGGGGATGGTTTTGCTGAGGGTGCCCATATTGAGATCAACGCTGCCAACCATATCAAAATGCTCCTCGATGCCGCGGCCGGTGGCCCCCAGCACTCCCACCGAGTGAGCTTCATCCATCATCAGCCAGGCATCGTACTTCTGGCACAAGTTCACCACTGCGGGGAAATCGATGATATCGCCGTCCATGCTGAAGACCGCATCGGCAATCACCAACTTACTGACTCCCTCAGGAACAGAACTAAGTTGGCGTTCCAACTGCGACATATCGTTGTGACGGAAACGGCGGAATTTGGCCCCCGACATCAGGCAGCCATCGACGAGACTGGCGTGGTTGAGCTTGTCGGAGAAAACATAATCGCCGCGCCCCACCAGGGCAGAGATAACGGTTAGATTGGTCACATAGCCAGAGGTGTAGGTGATCGCGGCCTCAGCATGTTTGAATTCGGAAATCGTGTCTTCCAATTCCCGATGAATATCCAGCGACCCGGCCAGGGTGCGCACGCCGTGGGTCCCGGTGCCATATTTATCAATGGCAGCCTTCGCAGCCTTATTAATGCGGGGATGCCCCACCAGACCCAGGTAGCTGTACGAGGCGTACATGCCCATCTCCCGCCCATTGACAATTACCCGAGCGCCCCCGCGCAGCTCCGAAATCGGCTGGTTGTAAAAATACAGGCCGGCCTGTTGGAATTTTTCTACACGCTCATTCATAGCGCGCACGCGGCGCATGATCGTATCGTTAGTTTTTTCGATATCCATTAATAACTCCTTGATAATGGCTAGTTTGTGGGGTTTGTAGTCATCGCTTCAGAGATATAGATCGCTAAAGTCAATACTCGTGAATGAAATTTTCCGTCTGGCACAAGATTACAACGAATTCAGAAAAAAAAAACGAATTGAGTGCGCATTCCGCACCAGTTTCCATTGCTGCTCGTCTTGTCCGGTGAGCTGCAAGGAGAATTCGTTCCATTCCCAAATTCGTTGTAGTGTTTCCCAGCATCCAATCATATCAAAATCGTTTCATTCACGGGTATTGCCGCTAAAGCGGTCACTTCGAATATGAGTACAAACATCACGATGAACAATATTTGGAGGTTTAGTGTAGTTCAGACTTGGTAAAATGTCAATTAATTAGTAAACGTTCAACCCCCAGCGCTAATCCCATTACAGTCCGCTGCCTGCTCTTCACTCATCCGCTATACTCCGCTGTTCGCGGTCAGCTAAGGAATGAGAATTAAATAACTTGTCCATTCGAGCAATCACGATAGCGCCGGTTGAGTAGCGGAGGCACACGCTTTTCGTGCCGGAGCGTATACCTATGCAGGCACTGCGCACCTGCACCGAACCCAGGTACGGTTCCGAAACCCAGCGGCTTCTGGCTAATAAAGCCCGTTTGGTTTCGACACTTGTACCGTAACGCAAGTGCAGGTGTACGCCCCTCTAAAAGCATTCGGGGCTACTCAACCTGCACTACTCTCTAGTTTGGAAATGGGTAAGTTATTTAATCACTGTTCCTAAACGTCGATCAGTTGAGGGGTGGTGAGGTTTTGGGGCATTGGTTACCTTCTTTTCTCAATCTTCTTTCAGCAGTTGTTTGCCAATCGCCGCGCAGAGTGGCTTGAAGTGTTTATGGTTGGTGGTGTAGATAGCAGCATCTTGAGGAGTTTCCAGGACAATGATCAGATCCCCCATGCGCCAGCAGTTCTTCTGCCCCCTGGCAATCTGCCAATCATCTTTCACGGCTGCAATAGTTTTTCCGACCAACTGCAATTCCGGCTCGGATGATTTCAATAACCGAGATTGTAATGTCTCTAACACCGTATGATTTTCATGCAAAAAATCTGGCAGACGACAACGGGCCGTCTCCTTGCGGCAGGTCGCCCGTAAGTGATAACGGTCCTCTTCAAAGTGAGGGTTGTCTTTGGGTAAATCACAATCCGTGGCATCTAGCAACTGGCCTACGCCAGCCATGAAACGCTGCGGTAACAGTTGTTCGATGCAGATTTCCAGGATTTCCAGTAATTTCTCGCGCGAGAATGGCTCTTCTTCAAGTTGATTGAGCAAAAGCCCCCAAATTCGCAAACAGCGGTCCAGCGAACGCGGTCGAAAACGGCGGTCGCTCTGGTGCAAACGCAGTAAGGCATCCCCTAGACGTCGTTCAGCCGAAACAGCCGCGTGAATGGCAATGAAGTCATCCATGACAGTGCGGTTGAACTCCATAAGCACGTATGTTGATGTAATTACATTTTGGTTCAGCAGCCGCGCTTCGATGGTTGCTTTGGTTTCATCACCACCTAACACACGATCAATTTGAACTGTCGTTTCGATGAAAACTCGGAGCATCTCTATCCAATTCTTCGTAATATGATTGCAAAACTTTAGCTGGCAATGCCATCATTACGTCTACGCCACCCGCCCGAAGCAAATCGTCACAAACCCTAATGTCATCATCGGTCAATACGTTTGTCTTCAGTTTCGCCAGTACAGCTGACAGAGCATCCAGATAACGGACTTCCAATTGCTTCTCCCGCAACCTGCGGGCGCTCATCTGCATAAGCGTGACAATCCGCCGATAGGGTTTCCCGGCCATGCGGCTCAAGTTCCAGAGTTGTTCTAGAGCTTCACGGAATTCATAGAACAATAGCATAGCTATACCTGGGTCATCCAAATGCGCATATACTTTGTTCAGGGAAGTGCGAGTAATTGCAACCTGTTGCTGTCGCAGTCTGGCCTGCCTCTCAGGTATCAGTGGTTTTCGCAAAATCAAATAAACCCCTTCGCTGGCAAGCGTATCATCGGCTTTTTCCAAAATCAGTTCAGAACCTTGTTGCAGCTTTAACGGGTGCAAAGCTTCGGGTGGCAGCACCAGAGAACCGTCTTTCTGTGGGTACACTTTTGTGAGTAACATAGTTTTTACGCCTCGCTACTTATTTACGCAAGTCCTCTTCTAGTTCATCGGGGTTTTCACCAAAAGGTGACAGTTCATATTGCCCCAGCGTCAGCATAAATGCCACCTGACCCATTCCAGCCA
>JBDRGC010000237.1:0-2847 GCA_043818215.1 Chloroflexota bacterium
AGTAAAGAACTAATAATGTGAATTCTTTCCCATAAGCACAAAGTTTGACCCCAAAGTGCCAAAATCCGATATTACGCACCGTTTTTCACATAAGCACAAAGGCGTGTTTTGACGCAATAATGAACTTTGGGAATAGTTTCACATAAGCACTCTCCCGTGCTTTGCGTGATTAAATCCCCCCCCCAACGTGAATCTATTATTATTTTTCAAATACCAGCAAATTTTTCTCCAACCCCTTGACGTTTCCTAATTCGGGGATGTATAAATATCCTGTGGGTAAATTTTACTGGTGTTCGAACCATGAAATCCAGTGGATACATTTCTGTCTTTGATCTCGCAATTCTAATTGGTGTGTGCACGAGAACGCTTACACGTTGGATTGCATCTGGGAGATTACCCAAGCCAGATTTAGGGCATAAGGGCATGAATAGAATGTGGCGTGAAACAACGCTTCAAAAAGCAGGATACCTGGACACTAAATGACAACCGACTTCATACTCGCCTTAATCCTCATCGCAATGGTCGCTATCTGCTGGCTATTGCATAAGATAAGCGTTAACCTCAAGTTAACTGCTTCCATTCTCCACTCCAATCTCCAGAAACTCAACTCATCCGAATTTCTTAAATCATCACTCAAACCTGCGGCGCCTGAACCAGTTGGCGATGCCTTCGTCGAGTCCTATGACGATGCGACGAGGGCCTTGATTCAGGAGATGCGTGAGCTGGCGACGGCGCGGGCGGCAGCGGGTGAGCGTCGGCAGCCGATGGCTGGGTTTGCTGGGCTGGACGAGGCGTAGCATGCAAAACAATTCTTAAAAATATTGGGAGTGACTATGAACGACATTGTAAAAAAAGGCATTTCGCAGACAGGATGGTATTGCTATAGCGTAGTAATACCTGTGTCCGTTCCAGTGCGAGAGGTCGATGCGGTGAGCGATGCAAATCGGCTCAAACGTGCGAATCTGGTAAGAGTGATATTAGAGTCTGCTGGCATTGGACATGAGCGCAATTAACCCCAAAGTTTTGCACGAGGTCTATGCCAGTAAGATCATCCGGGCGTATCTACGCACAAAAATGGATCGATTGGAGGAACTGCGTGAGCGGGCTGCGGTGGTGGGTAAATCGGCTCGCGGTGTGGGAACGACCTGCATTGCGATTCAGACGGAATCAAAAATCATCAAACAACAGCTCGACGTAGTTTTGAGCCTGGCGCGCAACGAGGAGCGGCTATTGATCGCTCGCAAGGCCTTGGAGGCGCGGACGAGCGGTAAGCCGCTCGTGGCGATATTCGCCGCGGCAGAGGTCATAGGCGACATCTACGATGAGGATAAAGAGTTTGTCGGGGTAGTGCCGATGCTGGAGTTCAAATCAAATGGATCCGGTTCAAACGGCAATGGTCATGCGCCAACCAATGGTAAACCGGCGCTGGAAAAGAACGGACAGCATGGAAAGGGCAAGAAATGAGTCTAATTAGACGGATCGGATTCCTGACGGGGCCGGGTAATAGGGATATGGCAACGTCCTCGGCGGGAAAGGCAACAGTCAATGGCACAGCCGATGCCGACTGGATCGACGTAATCGGCTTGAAGGCGGATACGGCAGCGACAGGTGCGGTCGGCACGACCAAGTCAATTGTTGCCTACTTGAAACAATTGGTAACCGACTTATTGACATTGATAGCAGGGACAGCTATCGGGATGCCGTTTTCGATCACAAAAACACTTACACCCACGACCGCCGGAACGACATTGGTTACGGCGACCGGATCAATGTTGATCGACGAGATTTCAATTCAGGCTATCGCTGGTGAAACTACGGGAATAACAGATATTTTCGTAACAACCAACGATACGATTGCTTTGAAACAAGCCCTGCGAAAAGAGGACGGTCAACCAATCCAGTTGGCTGACATCAGCACTGCTGGTAAGCGTTACAACCAGAAGGTCAACCATGTCATGCTTACAACCAAAGTGATGACATTGTGGTCAACAGGAGCAAACGGAACGGCCTCAAACTATTACGTAACTGTTACTGGTCGTCGTTACACGGCCGGTGCGACATTGGCATAAGGAGTAAAACATTGAAAAAGTTAATTTTATTCATCCTGTTGGTCAGTGCTTTTTATGCCATTCCGACAGATGTTCAGGCAATTCCGCCGGACAGTTATGGACCCTACACGATAAGTGTATTTTCAGCTTCAGTTAGTTTTATCAGGGATACACTGAGCATTGCTGAGGTTATTCCAGCGACTTCAGGAAGAACCCTAAGAAACTACTGGGTCACTATGCTTTATTCAGTCAATCCGGCACTGATCAATCAATCATGCCGGATTCTTAAACATACGGCTGAATCAAGCACGCTTATTTGTGATACTACTGGAGGTATTGGTGGTAGCGCAGATATAGGATTTTCAGCTAACTATGCAGTTGGTGATATAATCATCATCACGCAATCGCCTCCTGCAAATGCCCTGATTCGCGGGGCGGTGACGGCGACGAAGATTGCGACGGGCGTGAATGAACGGGACGCTGCGCTTTATGAGCAGAATAGCATCGACTCGTTTCAGGTTGATGTAGCTGGTGCGGCGGGGATCGCTGATTGGAGCGCTCTAACCTCGACCAAAGCGGGGACGAACGGGGCGAGTATGGCAGAGGCGCAACTCTACGACCATGTTCTGCTGGATACGCTCACTACGATCAAGGCTGAATATATCGAGCAGATGGATGAAGATATGCGCGATAGTTTGGCGGTGGGTCAGGCAGCCCAGAGGCGTGATGTAGCAAGAGATTCGGTGCTTGTGAAGGCTAATACGACTCTCTTGGACACGATTGCAGGTAAATCCTATGG
>JBDRGC010000238.1:0-2163 GCA_043818215.1 Chloroflexota bacterium
GGAACTTGCTCATATCGGTTCCTGTTTCAGAAATGATTTGTTGAACGGTCAGCGAATTGAGACCGTCAATTTCCGTCAAATCGACGCCGCAGGTACGGTACAGCGCGGCGCGAAGATTGAAGTCCGGGTCATTTTTAGAAGGACGCACTTTTTTTGAACGCGGCGGCAAAGGGTGCGCTTCAAGATCAATAACGGGCTTGAAGGCCGCATATTTTTGCTCGATTTCGATGTCGCAAGCCTCGATTTGCTGGATGTAGAAATCATACAATTCCAGGGCTTGCTTTAGAGCAAAGAGATGCTCAGGACGATAGTTGCCGGTCAAGGCTTTGGCAAGGTCATCTTCGGTGCTTCTGCAACGCGGGTCGCGATATTGAGCCAATTGTAGCGGGTCGTGTGTACCCGCTACAATCGCCCGGATAATTTTCATTCCTGTCTGACCAGTAATATCCGTTATCACTTTAGGCAAGAGGAGGTTCATCAAATGTAAGGCTTTTTGCATGTGCTGTATATGGCCACTTCGATAGCGTGTCAGATTATCCCGATGTCGAATGTATGACCGCAAAGCAGCCATTTCCGCTTCAGGACGAAAAGAAGCCTGGAGTAAGCCATACGTGTGCAATTGTTGTATCCATTGGCAATCCATCACATCGGTCTTCTTGCCCGGCACATTCTTGATGTGTCGCGCATTGACCAGGTAAACTTCAAAGCCTTTTTTTTCTAAAATCTCGTAAATCGGTATCCAATACACCCCCGTTGACTCCATTGCCACCGTCTCTACACCGCACGCCTCCAACCAATCAGCCAAGGCATACAAATCCGGTGTGAAACTGGGAAAAACGCGAACAGCTTCTTCGTCCCGACCTTCTGGGACGCAAACCCATATTTCTTCCGAACCGATGTCCAAGCCTGCCACGTTGAGGTTAATTTGCTTCAGACTATCTAATTTGACCGCTTTTTTGGAATGCTTCTTTTTTTCTTTTCGTTTTGATGACATAACCATCTCCTTTTGCGCTACTACTTTTTATAAGATGTTCAGACCCGATTATTCTTCTGGATAACGTAAACTACCGAACGGGGTCTCTATGAGCCACCAATGAACAAACCACCAATAATCGGAACCAAGCTCCACTACGGGCTTATTGAGCACCATTGTCATACCGGTCTTAATTGTCTGAACTATTATGATTATATTTCAATACCTAACTGCTATCGTGTTTCTTACCGTATGAATAATTTTGAAGTATGAATAATTATGGAATTGCTCTACTGAAAAAACTCAGCAACTAAAAACACAAACTTGGCGCTGAGGGATCAAAAAAGATGCAACAATGCGTATCAGGCGGGAAAAACAAAAAACAACAGCTGTATCCGAGAACGAATCTTGTTCTTTCTGGCCGGTTTCTTGGGCTTGTTGTGCCTTTTTCCTGCTCCGGTAACGGCAAATTCGCCGCACATTGCTCATGGCGGCGGAACCAATCACGATCATACTTACGCGGGGTTGCCCCCGCACTGGCACTTTCCCATTTCTAAAAGGATGTTTCCCGAAGGACATCGGGACGATGTGACAGAGCGGACAGATGCTTCGACAGCCGCTCTCAGGTTCTGTCCGCTGGCACGAGCTTCGGCTGTTCGTTGTCGACGCCGAGCAACGTTGACTTGTTGCTGTGAGAAGCGCAGAACGCGCTGCGGTTTGCGCTTGAGCTTCTGGGTTGGGCATTGCTCTGAGAATGGACAGGCTTCACAATCGGGCAGGTTGAAGTAAGCCAGGTAACGGTTCTCCTTGCGCCCAGGGGTTACAATAGCTGTCACTCCTTGGGGACAAGTCACGCTCTGAGGCTGACCGTCGGCGTTGATTTCCCACTGGAAATCTTCAAGGCCCAGGCTTTTTGACGATGGTTTGGCTCCCCGAATGGCGGTTTGAACCAGGTCTACTTCCTGCTCACGCAGGGTGTCGTCCACATCGGAGCTATTGTATCCCCCATCGGCATGCATCTCGTCCAAGTCGGTGCGCTCCTTGAGTTCCGGCAGGGCCTCGTCGAGCATCTTGGCGTCATCCTTTGTGTTGGACTCAACTTGTACCTTGACAATCAATTGCAATTCGTTTTCCGGTTCGCAGGTCTCGGTGAGATTGCCAACGTACCCAACGTAATCCTCGCCACGCTT
>JBDRGC010000239.1:0-2540 GCA_043818215.1 Chloroflexota bacterium
GTCAATAGGTAACATGATAAAAAATCACCACTTAGCTAAATCCATTAGTGACGCTGGATGGTATTCTTTTTCTCTAATTCTTGTCGCCAAAGCGGAAGAAGCTGGGCGCAAAATAGTAAAAGTGGATCCTAAATATACTTCGCAAGTTTGTTCAGCTTGTGGTGCTATCGTTGAAAAACCGCTTTCAGAACGCTGGCACTCTTGTGAATGTGGTTGCGAACTGCAAAGAGACGTGAACGCGGCGAAAAATATTCTTTTTGTTGCTTTGACAAAAAATTCCGAGTGGGTGTCAAAGCAACAAGACATTCTCACTAAAGCCAATATCAAACAATTGGGCGGGGGCACCGCCTTCGGGGATAGGGTTGCATTGGCGTCCTAAACGAACCGAGAAGCCCCTTCTGAATCTATGATTCAGGAGGGGAGTATGTCACGACAACACTAACGTCACCATATAACGGGACGCTGGGCGGCTTACTCATCACCTGCCGTGTTGACGCCGGAAGGACAGCCGCCTATCATTTATTTAGGCGGGGCTTACGAATCTCGCACCAGCATACAACCAAACGGCGAGAAGGGACTGTGGAGCGAATTTCTCTCGACCGACCAGTGGCGGCTGGCGGCAAACAGCTATCACCATTTCAGTGAAGGGATACTGCCTCCTTGTGAAGGTCGCGGTTGGCGAGTGGTGCTGGCGCAGGTGGACGGGAAACTCATCTGCTTCGAGGCCGCAACAGGGCAACCGTAAGCCTTTGGCGTCGGTGAGGCTTCCGAACATGCCTGGGAAATTTCACTTACCACCGCCCCCAGCGCAATCGTTACCGGCGATGTGGATGGGGATGGCCGCGATGAATTCTTGTTCGGCGGACAGGACGGAAACCTGTATGTCTATCGTGACGCCGGCGACCATCCAGAAGAAGTTTGGCGCAAAGGCTTCGATGGCCCGGTCGGAACGCCGCTGCTTGCGGATATAAACGGTGATGACAAAAGTGAGATTATTGTCAGTGTCGGCGATGGAAATGTCGTTGTGTTGGGTTGTTAGGTTGCCAGCGTACAGATTTTCCCTACCGTTTGCGGTAACTCAAGGTGATTTAAGGAACGCAATAAAAAGTTACTTGATGGGATTCACCTTTCACTCATGAGGTATCAACATGATTTCACACGATGTACTGGTTGTCGGCGGCGGATTGGCGGGTTTGAGAGCCGCTTTAGAGGCCGCAAAATCCGGGGCTGATGTTGCGATTATCTCGCGGGTTCATCCGGTTCGTTCGCATTCGGTCGCGGCGCAAGGCGGAATCAATGCCGCGCTGGGCAATGCCAAAGATGGGGGCGATGATACTACTGAGAGGCATACGTATGACACCGTGAAGGGCAGCGATTTCCTCGCGGACCAGGAGGCCGCCGCCTTGATGTGTGACCTGGCGCCTGAGATTGTCTACGAGATGGAGCATTGGGGCGCGCCGTTCAGTCGATTCCCAGATGGGAAAATTGCTCAACGTCCCTTCGGCGGTGGTGGTTTTCCACGGACATGCTATGCCTCTGACCGCACCGGGCATGCATTGCTGCATACGCTTTACGAACAATCTCTTAAAGAAAAGATTAAACTCTACGAGGAATGGCTTGTTCTTTCCCTCGCGGTCAAAGATAAGACAATTCATGGACTCGTGGCTATTAACAAACTCACGGGTGATTTGGAGGCTTTTTCAAGTAAGGCGGTTGTGTTTGCCACGGGCGGATACGGAAGGGTTTACAGAAGGTCAACCAACGCTTTGATTAATACCGGCAGCGGCATTGCTATCGCCTACCGCGTCGGGGTTCCCATCAAAGACCTTGAGTTCGTCCAGTTTCATCCGACAAGTCTTTTTGGCACAAACATCCTCATCACCGAAGGCGCCAGAGGCGAAGGCGGTTATCTGCTTAATAACAAGGGCGAGCGTTTCATGGAAAAATATGCGCCGACAGCGGTGGAACTTGCACCGCGTGATATTGTCGCGCGCTCGATTCAGACGGAAATCAACGCGGGACGTGGCTTTTTTGATAGTTACGTCCATCTGGATTTGAGGCATCTGGGCGCTGAAAAGATTAAATCTCGATTGCCGGGCATCCGTGAGATTGTGATGGATTTCGCGGGGATAGATGCGATTGAAAAGCCGATACCGATTCAGCCAGGTCAACATTATTCGATGGGTGGCATCGACACCGACATCAACGGCGCTACCGTTGTGAACGGATTATTCGCCGCCGGCGAATGCGCCTGTGTCAGCATCCATGGCGCGAATCGCCTGGGCGGGAATTCACTCCTGGAGACTATCGTTTTCGGTAAAATATCCGGCGCATCCGCGGCAAAGTACATTCGTGAAACATCGTCCAGTAGCAGCAATGAAGTATTGCAAGACGCCTTGAAATCGGTGGACGTGCAAATCCAAAGACTATTCCAAAATAAATCCGATTCGGAACGTCAATTTGTTATTCGGGAAGAGATGAGATTGGCTCTGGATGAACATCTGGGACTATTTCGAGAAGCAAAGCCGATGGCTGAATGC
>JBDRGC010000240.1:0-3954 GCA_043818215.1 Chloroflexota bacterium
GAGCGTGGAGCGTGATGCGGGGGGCGTGGAGGGTGGAGCGTGGAGCGTGATGCGGGGGGCGTGGAGGGTGGAGCGTGGAGGGTGATGCGGGGGGTGTGGAGGGTGGAGCGTGCGTGAGGCGTTAAACGTGATGCGTGATGCGAGCGTGGGGCGTAGTGCGAAAAAGTTTTGCACCGGTTAGTTGAACCTTCGCAAGGCTTTTTCGTCAGCACTCGTCGGTCATCGGTCATCGGTCATCGGTCGGCGGTCAGCGGTCGTCGGTCGTCCGTCGTCCGTCCTACTTATCCATCAATGCCGCCAACCCCGGCAAAATCCTACCTTCCAGCATTTCCAGGGATGCGCCGCCGCCGGTGGAAATGTGAGTGATCTTGTCTGCCAAACCAGACTGTTGGACCGCGGCTACAGAGTCACCGCCGCCGATGATCGATTCAGCTTTGCTCTCAGCGACTGCTTTGGCTAATTCGAAGGTGCCTCTGGCGAAGCGCGGGAACTCGAACACGCCCATAGGCCCATTCCACACTATCGTGCCAGCCTCGGCGACAACTTTGGCGTAGCCAGCGATGGTCTCCGGGCCAATGTCCAAAATGCGCCAGCCATCAGGTACAGGCCCCATAGACATTATCTTGCTCTCAGCTTCAGCATCGAAAGCATCGGCGATGACCACATCGATGGGCAGCCGGAGACGTTCTCTCCCCTCTCCCAACACTTGGCGGGCGATCTCGAAAGCTCCATCTTCGACCAGGGAATCACCCACCGGGTAGCCCTGCGCCTTGAAAAATGTGTTCGCCATGCCGCCGCCAATGAGTACCTGGTCTGCCTTCTCGAGCAGGTTGCGGATCACGCCGATCTTATCGCTGACTTTGGCTCCGCCCAAAATAGCGACGAAGGGACGCCGGGGATCAGCAATTGCCTGGCCCAGATACTTGATCTCTTTTTCGAGTAGGAAGCCAGCCGCGGTGGGGAGAAATTCAGCCACACCGACGTTGGAAGCGTGCGCCCGGTGGGCCGTGCCAAAGGCATCGTTGACGAACACGTCGGCAAGGGAAGCCAACTGGCGAGCCATCTCGGGATCGTTTACCTCCTCACCAGCGTGGAAACGAGTGTTTTCTAGCAGCAATATCTGGCCGGGTTGGAGATTCGCAGCGGCCGCCTCAGCCACAGGGCCAATGCAGTCCTCGACAAAGGTCACCGGGGCTGCAATCAGTGCGTCCAGGTACGCGGCCACAGGGCGGAGAGAAAACTCCGGGGAGGCCTCCCCCTTTGGCCGTCCGAGGTGGGAACAAAGGATCAGTGCAGCTCCCTGAGTCAGCAGATATTCAATGGTTGGCAACGCGCCCCGAATGCGGGTGTCGTCGGCCACCTGTCCGTCTTTGAGGGGCACGTTGAAATCCACCCGGACGAGAACTTTTTTGCCTTTTACATTAATATCGGTAACGATCTTTTTTTTAAACATTGTTTCTCCCAAAAAACAGACCGTACCCCCGCGCGAACAAGGATACGGTATTTGCAGACCTTCCAGGTTTCTAAAAAACCTGGAAGGTCTAAACGGGAACTTATTTCTAGACACTCAACTTAGAGCAATTTTGCAATCTTGGCAGCCAGGTCAGCCAGACGGGTGGAGTAGCCCCATTCGTTGTCGTACCAGGAGACGACCTTGACCAAATTGCCTCCTATGACGGCGGTGAGATCAGCATCGATGATGGATGAGCGTTCGTCGCCTTTGAAGTCCATGGAAACTAAGGGTTCTTCGCTGAAACCGAGGATGCCCTTCATGGTGCCCTCGGCGGCAGCTTTGAGGGCAGCGTTGACGGCCTCGGCAGTGGTGGCTTTCTCGACCTCGAAAACAGCATCGACAATGGAGACGGTCGGGGTTGGAACGCGCAGGGAGTAACCATCTAGCTTGCCCTTGAGTTCGGGGATCACCAACGCTATGGCTTTGGCGGCACCGGTGGAGGTGGGGATGATATTTAGTGAGCCAGAGCGGGCGCGGCGCAGATCGCTGTCGGCCAGATCAAGCAGTTTCTGGCTGGTGGTGTAGGAATGAATGGTGGTCATCAAGCCTTTGACGATCCCGAATTCATCGTTCACAACCTTAGTGAAGGGGGCCAGACAGTTGGTGGTGCAAGATGCGTTGGAGACGATATGGTGTCTAGCAGGATCATATTCGCCATCATTGACGCCCAACACAATAGTCAGCACATCACCGCCCTTGGCAGGAGCCGTGAGAATAACTTTCTTGGCGCCGCTTTCTAAATGGGACTGCGGCCCAGGAGTCTTGGTGGGGTCACGGAAAATGCCGGTGCCCTCGATGACGATATCCACACCCAGGTCGTCCCAGGGCAAGTCGGCAGGATTGCGCTCGGCTAACACTTTGATGGTTTCGCCATCCAGCACTAAATTGCCACCTACAACTTCGACAGAACCATCATACTTGCCGTAGGTGGAGTCGTACTTGAAGAGTTGAGCATTGGTATTCGGGTCCCACAGATCATTGATTGCTACAACTTTTAATTCACCAGCGTATCTCTCATTGATAATCTTGAGAACCTGGCGACCGATGCGACCAAAACCGTTGATACCTATACGTGTTGCCATTGAAATACCTCCGTAAAAGTAATTTTGGCTCTCTTGGAAAAAAACGGGATATCATTGTGAAACGTGAGTCGTGAAACGGATTTCATCACGCTTCACGTTTCACGTCTTCACGTTTTCAAATAACCACAGAAATTTCAGGAGAACCACTAATTGGTTGCTATCCACAAGAATTGTGGCGGTTATAAGGCCGCCACAATTATTTCCAGTTGCCAATTATATCGCTAATTTTGTGTTGCGGCAAAAGTGTCGGCGAGACCTCCGAGGTCTCCGAAGACCTCGGAGGTCTTATACTCTCTTCACTCAGCCAGGGGGCCGGTACGCGCCTGAAGCAGGTCGATCAAAACCGAGGCCAGTTTCTCCGAGTTGTGATGCCAGGGTTGGTCATCGTCGGTCAGGTTGGCCTGATAAACGGGATAGTCGATATTGGCGTCGTCGCCCAGAGTCACCCACTGCACATCTTCTGGCAGCTTACCCTCGAAACAATTGTTATGCACAACCAAATCAAACAAGCCGCTCCCAATATGCTCTTCCAGAGCTTGCACATGATCGTGGCAAGTAAATCCTTGTGTCTCTCCGGGCTGGGTAGCCACATTGCAAACATAAACTTTGAATCCTGGGCTGGCACGCAGCGCGGCGGTTATATCGGGAACGAGGAGATTTGGTAAGATGCTCGTGTATAGGCTGCCAGGACCGGCGATAATGAGATCGGCGGACAGAAGAGCCTGGATCACCTTTGGAAATGCCGGCGGATTATTGGGTTCCAGCCAGACCCGCCGCACGCGGCCTCTCATTTCCGAGATGTGACTTTCTCCCTCGACGCGGACTTCTTGAGAAGCGTCGGGAGGCACAATATCAGCGGTTAACTTAACATCATGCAGTGAAGAAGGCAAAACACGCCCATAAACCGTCAAAACACGTCCCGACTCGGCTATAGCTTCTTCGAAGCTGCCCGTGATTTCTGACAGCGCGCTGATGAATAAATTCCCAAACGAGTGACCGTCCAATCCCCCGCCGCCATTGGCAAATCGATATTGGAACAACTGTGTCAACAAAGCCTCGTCATTCGAAAGGGCCGCCAGACAGTTGCGAATATCGCCGGGAGGGAGGATGCCCATCGACTGCCGCAGCCGGCCAGACGATCCCCCATCGTCCGCCACAGTCACCACCGCGGTCAACCTGTGAGTGTAGGCTTTCAACCCCCTCAGCAGCATCGAAAGGCCGTGCCCGCCGCCAATGACAACCACCCGCGGGCCGCGTTCCCGCCGCCGGTGGTCGGTCAAGGCATCGACAACAGGATGTCCGGGGCGCATGAAAGGTTTCAGCACGGCCCGGTTCAGGCCCCAAATCCCACCCAGGATC
>JBDRGC010000241.1:0-13355 GCA_043818215.1 Chloroflexota bacterium
GCCCTTTGGGTACGAGAAAGTCTGACAAACCATCTTGACAAGGGAAAGCAGATGCCTGTACTGAGCCTGTCGAAGTGACGGCAGGCTTTGGCCTAGCTGGTGCGCCCTTGAACGAAAGTTGGGTGGCAGCAGATGTGTATCGTGAAGGGGAAGCCAGATATAATCTGGTCGAACCGCGTCCATCATGTCAGATGGGGCGTTTGAGATGCTTGAGCCGGATGAAGGGAAACTTTCATCAGCGCAGCAATCCCTTTGGGACGTCCGGTTCTTAGGGGGGGAGGGCGTAGCAATACGCCCTCCCTACCCGGTGGCTCTGATCAGCGGCGCAAAATTTGCAAATTTTGGGGATGGTTCACTAGCCCGTGATGTAGGCTAGAGATATTTGTGGCTTTGGTAAGCCGACAGTGGAGAAGAAATCTGTGGTGCTGAAGTCATCCAGGTTGATCCCGGCCCGTTGCATAGCGTTGGTACCTTTGTTGATGCCGCGCATCTTGACGTCAAAATTCTCCCACAATGCCACACCTGCGAAGAACGACTGGCAGCGTTTGGGAACGGAGAAGTACTTGGCGATGCGGCTGAAAGGCTTGAAGCGACCATTAGTACTCTCCAGAGCATTGGTGGTTGTGGGTGTGCCTTGCTCAACGGCGAGTTGAAGCATAGTGTTAATCGCCTGGCTATGTTTGTTGACAAATCGCTGCAAGCGTCGTGCCAAGGTTTGTACGCTTGCAGTCTGGATGATGTAGGCCGAGTCTTGTAATTGGGCGATGACGCCTTCCAGCATGAGGACGCAGACGCTCTCATAACCGGGCGAGAAGGCTTTGAAAACCAGGTTCAACATCGGCAACAAGTGTTTACGCAACAGACGCTGTTTGAGTTTCCGTTGTTTCTTGCGCTCTTTGAATGGCAAACCCTTGGGCGTCTTCAAGGTAACATCCCGCACGGCCTGGTCGAATAAGCGCATGATGTGGCGAATGATATGCACCCGGTCACGCAGATGGGTCAACTTCAGACCAGCGTCTTGCATGTACTTGTTGAACAGCACATCCAGATCGGTAAAGAAGTACTGCGGTTGGAAATGCTTGCCCACCACATCCTGCAACTGGGCGGGAATATCTCTTGCTTTGCGCGTCACACAACGCACGCTGCGAATCAAACCATGCTCACAGATGGCGACCCCCAGACTGTAAACTCGCTTCTTCATTTTAGGATAGGTCTCATCGTACATCAGAAACCGCGCCACCGCCTGTCGGCACTCACTCAACCGCGCCATCGCTGCTTCGGCGCGTGTCCCAACCCGCTCTGTCAAACTCTCAATGTATCCAATCGACACTGACCGTCCATACACAAACTTGACCAGAACTTGGGTCAAGCGCACCGACAAGTGCAACTTGAAGCGGCTCAAACTCACCAAACGTGCCACTTGACGCCACCAAGCTTGCCTCGCTTCAGCTTGCCGCACTCGCTCTGGCGAAGCGAGTTCGTGCCCGCATTCCTTGCACCGATGGCGTTGAATACGCACCCTCTGCACTCCCAGCCATCCGACCATTAACATCAGAAGCCAATTCAGCACCCAGTACGTCCCGTTTTTGGTAACTTTGCCTCCGCACTTCGGGCACTCCGTAGGACATTCATCTTCCGTAGAAACTTCCGCACTCGTCTCTACCGGCTTGGGCTGTGGCTTAGGCCCCGGATTCTGATTTTTTAACACTTCCGGCAACGCTTGCTCGACCTTGTCCAAGTCGTACCTCAACGTGCTGGATGGAACGCCAGCTTCGCGTGCTGCCGCTTCTACATTGATCTGTTTCAGCGCTATTCTCACTGGCTTCACTTTTTCGTCTATTGGTCGGATTCTATTTGCCATAAGGGGTCATCTCCTGATAAAACTGGTGGGTACTTTCGCACAGTTTTTACCAGCAATGACTTCTCATGGCAACCATCAATCCACATATATCTCCCGTATATCACATGCTAGTGAACCATCCCAAATTTTGGCTATAATCAAAGTATCTCGGATTCAACTCCGCCCCGCCGGTAGCGCAAACCGTTGGGCACCAAAACGAAATAAAGAGCGAAAACAATGTATGAACATCAAACACAGCCCCTTTTACCGCGCAGGCAATTTATTGCAAGGCTTCTAAAACATTTCGTGGTTACTTTCGCTCTGTTTTTTGTTTCACTCGGAATCGGAGTACTCGGTTATCGTGTTTTTGCAGGTTTCTCCTGGCTAGATGCTTTACTGAATGCATCCATGATTCTTGGGGGGATGGGTCCTGTTGATCAACTCTCCACTGTTTGCGGAAAACTATTCGCTTCATTCTATGCCCTGTTTTCAGGAATTGTTTTTTTGGCTGGGGCGAGTATCATATTCGCCCCTATTGCACATCGCATCTTCCATCGATTACAACTGCAAGAAGAAAATTAGATCGTACCCCAAAGGAATCCACATGAATATTCCAGAGTATGTTACACAAAAAGAAGTACAGCGTATTTGCCAAGAGCTGGGTATCCGAGATTGGACAAAACTCACTGAGCCGCGGGTGTCAATAGAGGAAGCTGAAATTATTCAGGCAGAAGTGGGAAACGAAGCTATGTTGATATCCGTAGAAGCATTCAAACAGGGGCTAGATGTTGAGTTAGAGCATGGCATCCAATTTCCCGATGCAAATGTTACTAATAACCATCCAATCCTAACCGGCATGATAGTGCTCGCACATTTGAAGGAAATGCTAGACTATTATCTTCGCCTTGAAGTTGCTGAATTGGAAGGCGATCTCTTGAAAGCATTGATTACGGGAGATGCGGATAAGGTGACCCGCAAATATCAGCAATTGCTCATAGCAAAATCGGAGTTATCAACTCATGACAGGTCTACCGTAATCAAAAATGACTGATGAGATGGCGGTGCCCAACCCCGGCTCAAGGCTGACGTGGCTGCGCCACGCGGGTACGCGGCGCGATTTGCAAAGAATGGTTACAATTTCAGCATCGCTCGGAGCAAAAACGCACGGTGGCTTATTATTCCGTTATGTGGCTTGAGCCAAGCAAAAGGAGTGAAAGATGAATCTCGGCAAGTACAAGCATATAGTTTTTACTGTGGCAGTCGGTAGTCTGCTCCTAATCGGACTGTTTCTGCTCTTGAATGGAACATCACAGGTAGCCCGCGCCGACTCCGGCGATCTGTTCGTCTCGCCCAGCGGCGCTGGCACTATCTGTAGCCAGGCTGCTCCTTGCACTTTTCAAACGGCGTTGGGCCTGGCGATGGACGGCGACGCCATCTACGTGGCTGAGGGCACTTACACCGGCAGCGGCAGCGCCGTCATCAGCATCACCCAGAGCATCACGCTCTACGGCGGGTGGAATGGCTTCCCTACAAGCCCGGTGGGGCATGACCCCACTCTTTACCCCACCACGCTGGACGGGGAAGGCCAACGGCGGGTGGTGTACGTTAATGAAAACGTGACGCCGACCATTGATGGGTTCATCATCACTCGCGGGAGTGCTACCGCGCTGGGTGGTGGGTTGACAGCCGGGTCTGAAGCCGGTGGCGGGCTATACAGCCGCAACGCTTCGCCAATCATCCAAAATAACATCATCACCAACAACGTGGCTTCGACCCAACCAGACGTGCGCGCCTTCGGCGGCGGCATATACATCAGTAGCGATGAGACCTCTGCGATAATTCGTTCAAACCAAATCTTTAGTAATACTGCCGGCATAGAGATAGAACAAGGGGATGGCGGCGGTCTCTTCATCAATGGGACTGGTGATATTTCCAGTAATATCTTCCGAGATAATGAGGCATGTAAAACCTGCTCATCCTCTAATGGGGGTGGCGCGTACATCGGATGGACAGACAGTGGAATCTTGATTGCCAACAACTTGTTTGAAAATAACCAAGCCAATCGTGGCGGAGGCATAGATATCGTCTGGAGTGCCGCTCAAGTCAACAAAAATACTTTTATGGGAAACATGGCTGTTTTTGGCGCGGGACTAGATTCCTATTACGACAAAGGCTCGAACATCACTGCCAACGTGATCATGTCCAACACAGCATCTGGTCCTGGTAATGGATTGCGCATTTATATCACTCGAGGCCCGGAAGCGACGCGTCTGGTCAATAACATCATCGTCAATAACCAAGGCCCATCCGGCGCAGGTTTGTACGCCTACAGCGACTGGAATATCTCCGCCATCACCATGACCCACAATACGCTGGTGAGTAATGGGGCGGGAATAAAAATCGGTAGCAATATGACGGCAACGTTAGTCAACAACATCGTTGCAAGCCACACGGTTGGCATTGAGGTCACAGATCCCAGTGGCAACGTCTTTGCTGACCACACCCTTTTCTGGGGTAACACCGACGACGGCATCCGGGGTGCCAGTCCTGTGGACAGCGACCCTGCCTTTGTCAATCCTGGTGTGAATGACTACCACATTGGCCCCGATTCGGGGGCGATTGACAACGGAGTGAATGCCGGGGTGACTGCCGACATTGACGGCGATCCCAGGCCTGCCGGGGTAGGCTACGACATCGGCGCGGATGAGTTTATGTGGAAGAGTTACCTGCCCTTGGTAGTAAAGTACTATCCCTAGTCGATGGCGGCTCAGTGAGTCGCATAACGATGGCGGGAGGGCCGCATAAGTTATAGTCAGCGGGGCAGTCGCCCACCCCGCCGCCACTCCCAAACTGAACTTTCCAAAGGGATTGCTGCGCTGACGAGACTTTCGCTAGCACCCTGACCTATTCTTCTATTTGCCGCTTTTCCTGCCCATGCTATAATCACACCGAGGTAACAATCATGGGCAATATCTATCAACAAGTACTCACCCTTCTCACAACATCCCCCGGCAACCTGGCCTACCACCTGGTACTGGCTTTTTCGATAGCTGGAGCAATCCAGGCGGCCTCGAATCTGTGGCGTCACAGCGAATTTCCCCAGGGGCGCCGCATGGTCATCGGGCTGGGATTGCTCCTGGGAACACGCCTCATCCTGTTCGTCGGCGCTGGATTGGCCTACCAGGATTTGATCGACCTGCATACGCTGCTCCCTATCACCGACCGCGCGGTTAGTACACTCAGCCTGCTTTTGATCATTTGGCTGTGGGCGTTTCCGGAGCCGCTGCGCCTGGCCGATGCCGCCAGCGGACTATTGGGGCTGTTGATCTTGGCTGCCTTCGCCCTCAATGGAGTCTGGTGGAGTACACTTAGCGCAGGATCAGCCTTCAACGCAAGTCTGCCTGATTATGGATGGGAAACCCTCGCTCTGTTGCTGCTGGTGCTGGGCATTATAGCTATCATCATCCGCCGGCCTAACGGGTGGGGATACGGCCTGGCAATGATGGGGATAGCATCAATGGGACACTTGACCCATCTGATGTTCCCAATTTTGGATAGCGATCTCCCGGGGGCCGTGCGGTTGGCTCAATTGGCGTCTTACCCTATCCTGCTGGCCCTACCCCACCGATTCGATACACCAGCCGAAAAAGCTCCTGCCCCCGTAAGCCAGGTCACTTTTCAAGAACGCCGCCGCTACGGCGTGGAGCCTGGAATCTTCCAATCCATTCTGTCGCTAACCACCGAGTCATCCCAGCCAGAGATGTGCAAAGACATTACGCGCACCGTGGCTGAGGCGTTGCTGGCGGACATTTGTTTGGCTATTCATCCATCTGGCAGCGATGGGCAGTTCTTCATCCAATGCGGCTATGACCTGATCCGCGAGGAAACCCTTGCCAGCATGTCGTTAGACAACAGCCAGGTTCCGTTGCTGGCAACTGCCATGCAGCGCGTTCGCCCTTTGCGCCTGCCGGCCAGCAGCACATCGCGCGATCTGACCAGCCTAGGGCAGCTTCTCGGCCTCGGGCGCACCGGGCACCTTTTAGCCGCATTCGTTCCATCTACCGGAGGCAACACCCCTCTCATGGGCATTGTCCTCCTCTCGCCCTATTCTGATAAGCGGTGGAGTCGCAACGATCAGGCATATCTTACTAATATCACCAACTCACTGGCCCCAATCTTGCAACAAACCCAACAAGCAGCGGCCATCCAAAAGGAATTAGCATCCATAAAACACAATCTTCAAGCCTTTCAGACGCTGCTCGAAGACACCCAAAACGAGAACACCGGATTAAGAACAGAACTGAGCAATATCAACAAACAGGCCATTCAGGAGCAAAAAAGGGATATGGCTGCTCTGATAGCAGCCCAGCAAGAATCTCAAGACAGGATCACACGCCTTAAGATCGAAAACCAACGCTTGGGAGAACTTATCGAAAGCATAACATCCGAGGATGCATCTCAATCGCCTGATATTGAACAACTCCAAGAGGAACTGCGGCTAACTTTGGAAGAAATCGCCCGTTTGCAGAATCAGATTCCCGCGATGGAGCAAAAAATGACGGCACTTCGAACCACGAGTTCTACCGATGGATTGTCAGATGGGCAGCTAGCAGTCTTTACCTCCATCGTTCAGGAACTACGCCAGCCTATGTCTTCTATCATCGGTTATACAGAATTGCTGTTGGGTGAATCTATGGGCATTCTGGGCGCACTACAACGGAAATTCATGGAGCGTGTCAGAGCAGCTACAGAACGTATGAACTTGCTATTGGACGATCTATCTCAAATTGCTACATTGGATAGAGGCGACTTGGAACTCAGTCAGGAGGCAGTAGACCTGAACGGTGTGATCGATGAGGCCATTGCAAACACCAGAACACAACTCCAGGAGAGGGGCATTGTATTACGTGTTGATCTGCCGGACGAGATGCCCCAACTCCATGCTGACCGCGATGCTTTACAACAGATTTTGATCCAGTTGCTACAAAACGCGGGGACGGCTTCCCCAATCAATGGCGAAATCTTCCTGCGGGCCAGCACTTACAATACGGGAGACGATCAGGATTTTGTGCTCATGCAGGTAGCTGATCAGGGTGGCGGTATTTCCACAGACGACCTGCCGCGCGTATTTTCCCGCCTGTACCGGGCAGATAATCCCTTGATCCAGGGTCTCGGCGACACCGGTGTGGGATTGTCGATTGCCAAGACATTAGTGGAGGCCCACAACGGACGCATCTGGGTAGACACCGAAATGGACAAGGGATCTACATTCAGCTTGCTGATCCCGCTTGCTAGAGGCAGTACACCCGTTGATGGGGAGGAGGATATTTCCCTATGAAACTCCGCCGCGAGCTTATTTCGGGGCTGCTGGCGGCTCTCGTCTCAATCATCATCATCGGCGGGAGTTTCGCTATCTCTTTCGCTGAAAATGGGTTGTCTCTCGCGTTGGCTCCTACCCCCGCATTCACCAGCACTATCCCACCCACGGTGGTCATTCCCACAACGCGCCCCGGGGAACCCACGCACACTCCATCGCCCAGTCCACACCCCGCGACTCCCACAAGCCTCCCAAGTCCCACTTCGTCATGCCCGATGCCATCTGAGTGGGTGATTATCACACTTAGCCCAGGAGATACTCTCAACAGTCTGGCTCAACTTTACAATATAACGCCCGAAGCACTGGCCGAAGCCAATTGCTTGGTAATCTCCAAGCTGACTCCAGGCACAACGCTATACGTTCCCGGACCACTTCCAACTCCAACCTGGCCCCCGATTCCAACCCCGTTACCTGTACATTGTGGTCCCCCCCAGGGATGGGTCTTATACACCGTCCAGCAAGGCGATACTCTCTATTCCATTGGCGTGGCCCACGGGGTCAACGTGGCGCAACTTCAGGCGGCCAATTGCATGGGACACTCCACTATCATAAAAGTGGGTCAGCGAATTTATGTGCCCAATGTACCCACTAAAACCCCCAGTGCCACAGCAACAGCGACGCCTACTCTTACGCCAACGCTGACACCAATCCCGCCAACGGCTACCCATACACTTGAAGCTACCACGGCAGTGGCCCCATCGGATACGCCAACTCCCACAGCCACTGTACCCACTGAGACTCCATCTGCTACGCCGACGCCCACAAACACCAGCACCGACACGCCGACGCCATCGCCAACTTTGACTCCCACCTTTATCCCATCCCCCACGGATACCGGCGGCTTATGACTCACAAGTGGATAATAATCACCTTTTGTGTTTTCCTGCTATTGTCAGGCTGTGCTGCTCCTGCCCAGATCAGCGCAGGGCCAGGAAATTCGATAGCTTTGATTGTCGCTCCATCTGATGCCACGCCCACGGTGACTCCATTTCTACCTATTCCACCCACTCCAACCTACATCCCCACAGCTTTCCCAACGCTGCTGCCCACGGCAAACCCTGAAACTCCATCGGGAGAAATTGGTCCCACCGAGTTGCTGGATCCAACAGACGAGCATATCAATATCTTGCTGCTAGGGTCAGACCAACGAGTCGGGGAAGGCGGTTTCCGTACAGACACTATCATCCTGCTAAGTGTCAACTCCTCCCAAAAAACAGCCAGTATGGTCTCTTTTCCCCGAGACCTGTACGTTTATATCCCTGGGTGGACTTATCAACGCATCAACACGGCCATGTTCCACGGCGACTTCGAGATACTGGCTCAGACCATAGAATATAATTTTGGCGTAAAGCCAGAGTATTATGTGATGATCAATTTCTGGGCCTTCGAGGAGGTCATTGACAGCTTGGACGGCATTGACGTTCAAGTTGCGCGTACGCTTACCGACCAGCGTTCCGGCTACGGGCAATACACTGTACCCGCGGGGCAGGTATATATGGATGGGACGACGGCACTATGGTATGCCCGTTCCCGCTCATCTACCAACGACTTCGACCGTACTCGCCGCCAGCAAGAAGTGACTCAAGCTATTATCGAACGCCTGTTGAGTATGAACGCCATCGAGCGAGCCGATGAACTCTACGACATCTATATCGAAAACGTAAGTACCAACCTGACCTGGCCCGATATCGTCCCTATGCTCCCACTGGCAGTTCAACTCAGCGATACATCCGGCATCCAGCATTATTTCATCGGTCCCGCGGAGGTCATCAATTGGATAACTCCTGGCGGCGGGCAGGTGCTGCTTCCCCGGCAAGATGCTATCATTGCCGTGCTAAGACAGGCGCTGGGGAGCCCATGAGACCTTTGAACCACGGATTACACAGATTTCCACGGATTTTTCTTAGTTGCTCAAAATGTTAGTGGTGCGTTGCACCACGAGTCTGCCCTAGAGACCCGAACTGCAATATCATGCCCTTTGGGTATATCATGCCCTTGGGGTAAGCACTTTTCAAGTGCAATGCAGTTCTATCAACAGGATTTTGAGCAATTACGATTTTTCTGTGTTTTACACCGTACCGGCACGGTGTCGGTGAAGCCGGCGAATTCATTCTCCGGCTGATACGTGAAACCCGTTGGAAACGGGTTATAATCGTTTTATTGCGTTTCAACCATCCAACCAGGGGAAACGCCCCCCAGCCCCCAATTCTGGGGGAGTCATAATTCCTGATCCCTAGTCCCTAATCCCTAGGCCCCCCACCTCCCCCAAAAAAAGTTCTGGGAGAGTCATACTCAAAAAGGAGGCTCCCCGTGACACTTAAAGGCAAAGGTTTCTTCATCTGGAAGATCAAAAATTGCGAAAGCGGCAACGCCAACAAGATAGCCATCGAGGCCAAAGCAGCCGGGTTGAGCCATGTGCTCATCAAAATCGCCAACGGCATTTACACTTACAACTACGACTGGGATAAAAAGATCGACTTGGTTCCCCCCGTCGCCCAGGCCATGCGGAACATGGGCATCCAGGTTTGGGGTTGGCACTATGTCTACGGCGACAACCCCGTCTCCGAAGCCCGCATCGCCATCAAACGGGTGCAGGAACTTGGTTTAGATGGCTACGTTATCGACGCCGAATCGCAATACAAACAGTCCGGCAAAAAGACAGCCGCCAAACAATTCATGCGCGAACTCAAAGGAGGTTTGGGCAACTCGGCCCCCATTGCCCTGAGTTCATACCGTTACCCCTCCCTGCATCCCATCCCCTGGGACGAATTTCTCGAGAAATGCGATTACAATATGCCCCAGGTTTATTGGATTCACTCCCACAATCCTGGCGCCCAACTCGCCCAAACCCTGCGAGAATTCGACAGCCCCAAGATCAAGTACCACCCGCCCATCATCCCCGTCGGGGCGGCTTTCCGGGAACACGGCTGGGAATCCACCGCCCACGAATCGGTAGAATTCCTCGAAACCGCGCGGGCACTCAACTTGAGCGCGGCCAACTTTTGGTCCTGGTACTCCTGCCGGGAACAACTCACTCCCAAACTCGAATCCTGGAACGCCATCGCCAACTACAATTGGGAAAGCGGCAGTACACCCCAAGACATCACCGCTAAGTATATCGACGCCCTCAAAACCCACGATGTCGAAAAAGTCGCCAGCCTGTACTCCGATAGGGCCGTCCACGTCACCTCAGCCGGCACCATCTTAGGCAAAGCAGCCATCCGGGGCTGGTACAGCACCTTCCTAAATCAGGTGCTGCCCAACGCAACCTTCGCCCTGACCGGCTTCTCTGGCACAGGCAACTCCCGCCACTTCACCTGGACAGCTCAGTCCGCACATCGCCAAGTCACCAATGGCAACGACACCTTTGGCCTGAGTGACGACAAGATCACCTATCACTATTCATCCTTCGCCGTCAGCTGAGAATCAAAAAAACGTGAAACATGAAGCGTGAAAAGTGAAACGTGTTTCACGTCTCGCGCCTCACGTTTCACGCCCCCCGGGATCATTTCTTAGCCCGAGGGGTTTTCTTTTTTTTGGAGCGTGGTACGCGGACCGAGGGCGACTTGGCTTGCGGCCTGGTTACCGCCTCCCGAGGATTCGGATTCTGCTTGACAGGGGCCAGGGGCCGCGGCACGTCCCACGGAACCGTGAAGCCCACAATGCGGTCCCCCGCCCTCACTTCCAGCACGGCTCCCCCACGCACTGCGGTGCGTTTCTGCACAGGGGCGTCATCTAATCGGGCCATCTTGGCAGCATACTTTGCAAGATGGAAGATCACGCGGGCTGTTCCCTTGCCTACCGTCATCCCCACCAACCTGACAGCAGCTGGCAATTTCCAGGCCACTACCCCCTGCCCGTAGCGTCCCTGCCGGGGGAAATCGCTCTGAGGCACCCGCTTGGCCTTGCCATTGGAATCCAGCAGGAAGACTTCGCCTGTCTGCGGCAAAATCTCCATTCCCACAACTTCATCCCCCACCTTGAGTTTAATGCCCATTACACCGGCGGCCACCAATCCCATCGGGCGGACAGTATCCTCCGCAAAACGGATCGCCATCCCGTTGGCGGTTGCCAGTAAAACATCGGACTTGCCCTGGCTCAATTTTACCCAGCCCAGCCGGTCGCCATCGTTGACGCGTGCGATTGTGAAAGCCGTGGCTGCGGGGCCGGGCAATTCACTCACGGCGGTCTTTTTGACCATGCCGCCGCGGGTGGCCGCCACTACGAACCAGTCCTCGGCCAGTTGGGCTTTGGGCGGTAGGGTCAGCATGGCAGCCAATTTATGACCGGATGTCAGCGGGGAAACCCGGGAAACCGGCAAGCCATCTGAAGGCTTCATCGCTTCCGGCAGAGAATGCACCGGCAGCGCGGCCGTCTCTCCATTTTCCGAGATCAGGTACAGGGTGTCGCTGGTATTAACTCGCAGCAGCCCTCCGGGAGCCTCGCTCCCGCTCAACCGGGGCAGCTTGTCATCCAGGGTACGGGCAATCGTCCCATCGGGTGAAGCCATGACCCACACGGTCTTGTCCGGCGTCAGGTCTGACATGCGCACGGGGGCGGCCTCTTGTCCACCCTCCAAGCGGATCACCTGAGTGCGCCGCCGGTCGCTGTACTTTTCCTTGACAGCTTGCAATTCATCGGACACGGTCTGGCGCATCTTGTTGGGTGAATGCAGCAGCGCTTCCAACGAGCGAATGCAAGCCTTGACTTCTTTGTATTCATCATCGATCTTCCTGCGCTCTAGCGATGCCAGTCGCCGGAGCGGCATATCCAAAATCGCCGTAGCCTGAACCACGGAGAGATCGAAACGCTTGCGCAAGTTAGTACGGGCAGTATCAACCGAGCGAGATTTGCGGATGATGGCGATCACCTCGTCCAGGTTAGCCAACGCCACCCGCAGCCCTTCGAGAATGTGCGCCCTATCGCGCGCCTGTTGCAAGTCGTATTCGCTGCGCCGTTTGACGATATCCAGCCGGTGCTCGACGTATACCCGCAAAGCCTGCTTCAAGCTGAGCATGCGAGGCTCGCCGTTCACCAGGGCCAACATGATGATGCTGAAAGTGCTTTGCATGGGAGTGCGCTTGTAAAGCTGGCGCAGCACTTCTTCGGGGTCGGCGGTTTTGATCAGTTCGATCACGATGCGCATACCCTGGCGGTCGGATTCATCCCGCAAGTCGGCCAGGCCTTCGAGTTTGCCATCGCGGGCCAGATTAGCGATCCGGGCGATGAGGGAGGCTTTATTGGTCATATAAGGTAGCTCGGTGACCACAATACGGTGGCGTCCCCGGCTCATCTCTTCGATATGGGCGCGCGCCCGCACCTGAATACGTCCCCGGCCCGTGCCGTAGGCGCTGGTCAACCCACCTTCTTCATCAGACTGCAATATCAGCCCGCCGGTGGGGAAATCTGGCCCTTGAATAAACTGCATCAAATCTTCCACATTGACATCGTCGAGTTTAGACCAATTGTTCAGCATATAGATCAGAGCATCCACCACCTCCCCTAGGTTGTGAGGCGGCACGCTGGTAGACATCCCCACAGCGATGCCGGTGATGCCGTTGACCAGCAAATTTGGCAAAGCCGCGGGGAGAACTTCCGGCTCGGTGAGGGTATCGTCAAAATTGGGGGTGTAATCGACCGTGTTTTTTTTGATGTCCGCCAGCATGTGAGCCGAAATATCCGCCATGCGGGCTTCGGTATAACGCATTGCTGCGGGGGAATCGCCATCCACGCTGCCAAAGTTGCCCTGGCCATCCACCAACGGGTAGCGCATTGAGAAATCTTGGGCCATGCGGGCCATGGACTCGTAAACAGCCATGTCGCCGTGAGGATGGTATTTGCCCAGCACCTCACCAACAATACGGGCCGATTTTTTATACGGTGTGTCGGGGCGCATTCCCATATCATGCATGGCATATAAGATGCGGCGATGCACCGGTTTGAGGCCGTCGCGGGCATCGGGTATAGCGCGCGACACAATTACGCTCATGGCGTAGTCCAGGTAAGATTGCTGCATCTCCTGGTCGATATCAATTTTGCGAACGAGGCCTATTTCCATGAAATTTCTCCGGGGGGGGCGAGTCAGCGAGTCAGCGAGTCGGCGAGTCAGCGAGTGGCGAATGGCGGGTGGCGGATGGC
>JBDRGC010000242.1:0-3901 GCA_043818215.1 Chloroflexota bacterium
ACATATCTCAAGACATTCTCGTCCCGCTCTATTGGATGATCCGTGAGACCTACCTGAAACTTGGCCCAATCTGGAACTTCAATTGTCATGCTGTCCCCCTCGCCCTTGCCTCAATCCTGGCGGCCATTGCAGCAAGCTCGCGGGAGAAGGCAAGTAGGTCTTCCTGACTGTCAATAAATTCACTTAGGTCATTTGCAATCAACTCGCAAGAAGCATCATTTCCGTGTAAGAGAGTTACAAACAATTCTCTGCTCAACCAATCAATGCGCTTCATGCGAGATGCTGCACAAGCAAGATGTCTCATCTCCATTTCCTTTCAAGTCGGGCAGCCGTCTGTAATCCAGTGGGCTGTGTCAGAGATGCAAAGCCCAATAAACAAACCAATCAGAAGCTGACCGAAAATAGGCGAAAATGATAAAGTCCACTGTTTCCACCACACACACAGCGCAGGCAAAATCAACAAATACAGCAATCGGATAACTGTCCCTATCACGGGCGCATGCGATGCCCAGTGTCTATGCGGGACCAAAAACGCATAGGGGAACCAGGCAGCAATCCACAAGCCGCCAAGCGGTCCAAGCCGACGCAAGACAATCCAATCACTGCGCGTCAGGTCCTGCTGGTCCAGGTCTGGACTGAGCACCTGCCCAAGCATGCCGCAGCCGATGGCCGCGCCGCCAGCAGATACCCATCCCAGAGTCTGACTAACAACCAGAACAGTGGGAAAAACTAGTATAATCGAGTGCCGTGCGTGGACTTTACCTGATGACATCGGCACTACCATGAAAAATTCTAAAGTCACTGTCAGACACAAGACACCACTGCTCGTTTTTTCTTTTCTCTATCCACGCCGCCAGTTTATCCAGCAAACCATCTGGATCTTCATAGTCCCAGCCTGCCTCAAACCCATCAACCATCCAGGATTTTGCCAACAGCCGGCAACAGGTTGCGCATATCGTTCTGATATGCGGCAAAGCCATCAATCGAGGCCGTGCCTCCCCATCCACCACTTTTCGGGAAAGGAACCACTGTCAACAATTCCCTAAGTCGCACCAGGCGCTTCCTGTCCCGCTGATTCATCCCCAATCCTCCGGCAAAACAACCTTCATCCCGGGCACAGTCAACCCCCTGGCTCGCTTGCCTGGGACCTTTTCCAGATAGCCTTCATCGACCAACCTGTCCACATAATATGCCACCATTGACATGGACGAAATGCCACACGCAGCGCCTGTCTCCCGGCGCGTAGGTGAATATCCCTTCTCCACAAGATGCTGCCTGACAAAATGCAGTATCTTTGCCGCACGTTCAGGCAATTCCTCACCATACGCAAGTAACTTAATCTTCATTAGTATCCCTCTCAACAACAATTGACGCTCTGGCAATTATTGCTGGCGTGAATCCGCATAAAGCAACTAGTCAACTACTCCCCAGCCTCGGCGCGGCGTTCCAGCGCGGCGCGCAGGGCGGCGGCGATGTCGGCGGCCCATTCGTGAGTCCAGCGGTCGGACTCGACGAGTTGATCGAGGTGGTCGAGGGCGAGGTTGATCTGCTCATCGGGCAGGAGTAGGGTGGCTAGTTCTCCCGCGTCGAGTGCGACGAGCATTTCGGCCAGGTGGCCCTGGCCGGCGGTGGGTCCGCGCCGGGCGATGTAGCCGTGGCTGGCGGCGATGAGATTGAGGCGGGCGCGGAGAGCGTTGGTTTCGGATTTGGTGTATGCGCTCGAGAAGTACAGTCCGATGGTTGGCATTAGTAGCGCGCTTTCCACTCTTCTGGGTTTACGTAGCCGTGTTCGGCACAAAACACCTCGAAGGAGCAGCAGGCTAGCTCCTTGCTCCCTTCTCGCTCCGCCTGCTGGCGGAGCGAGGCGTATTCGTTTACCACTCCTCGCCAGTATTCCTGTTCCATTCTCCGCCGCTCTGCCTGGAGAAACTCTATCTCGTTTTCGTAGTACATTTTACTTTCTCCTTTTCGGCTGTTGGTAACGCGGACAGCCTCCGCGAATCGCGCCTACTGCGTTTTAGCACGCCTTGTACAGGTAGGCATCGCTCAGGTCGGCCCGGTACAGGTCGGCCTCCGCCGGGGAGTCGAACCCCGATTTCTGCGACCCGCCAGCGGGCGTGGCCGGGATTTCGGCTCCCGGCGGGCCTGCGGGGATTAGTCCAGATACTCGCTGACCAACCCCTCATCAGTATAATAATCGGCGTATTCGTCATTGAGGCTTGCCGGGTCACTGTCCGACCATCCCGCCCAGGGACTGGGCTCTTCCTATGGCAGTTCCTCACCTTGAACGACCGCAGCCAGCTTGTCGATGTCGCAGAGGTTAGCGTCCGCCCATTCGTCGCCCATCATCTCGGTCATACGCCTGAACGCTGCCATAAAGTCGCCTTCGTTGTGTTCCCGGCCACCATTGCGCTTCCACTCCTGTAGGCTATCGAGCCAGTTCTGCAATGCAGTAACCGCGTCCTCGGTGCTGCCAATCTGCGTAGACATGTAACCCAAAATGCACCTCTTTTTCATTGATTGTACCTTTCTCTACTTCCCCCCCACCGTCACCACCGCGTACCATTGCGGCTGGCGCTGTGGCGTCGGAGCTAGCCCCGCAGGGATTCTCCGAACTGGCTACGTTGCGGCTGGGTCTTGAAACCCGACCGGTGGGGGTTAGTCTAGCGATTGCGCTTACGGCTGGCCTGAGCCATCTTTGCTTTGGCCTTCTTTTTTCGCTTCCCGTTGCGGGGCTTAATTTTTCCCACGATCCACGTGTCTTTCATTGCCCTCCGCCTGGCGCGGTTGGGGCCGGTGTGCTGAATGATATATCGACCTATGTCTAACATTTTTCTTCTCCTTTTATTCTCCTAGTGGTAATCGCAGTCCTCAGACTGCTCTTGCCCGCAAATCGGGCAAATCGGTGCCGGTTCCTGTATCATCGGCACTCTCTTCTCGCGGGCCGCCGACTTTTCGCCCCATCCCGCTGCCTGGCAAAGCGAGCAGCTAAAATCGGGGTGGCTAGAATCATGGCAGTGGTCGTGCTGCTCTGCCTCAAACTCCGAATTGAACTCAGCTGAGTTCAATTCGCCAACGTAGCTCCAGCCCGGGGCCACGTCGCCGTTTTGACAATAGACCGGCTGCGCTGCCAGGCGGCCCTTGAGCCGACCACTGCCCCGATAGCTTTCTGCCCATGGTGTGCCAATTTCTTCTAGTGTCTTTCCCTTCATTTCATTTCTCCTTTTCTTTGCTATCGCGGGACACGCTGCCCCGCTCTATGTCCGCCGCCGGGGAGTCGAAACCCGATTTCTGCTGCCCGCCAGCGGGCGTTGCCGGGATAGGCTCCCGGCGGGCCTGGGGGGATTAGCGGTGGGCCGCGTTGAGTTCTTCGAGAAAATTTGCAACTTTGTCAAAAAAGGCTGCGCTTGCGCGCACCTTTACCCAAGAACCCATCCCGGCCCAGGTTCGCGATTCGATCCGCGCCGATCTATTGGGCATTGGTACTCTCACGCCCTGACCCTCGGCGTGCCAGATGAGATCATCATTCCCATTGATGATCTTTTCTGCGACTCGGGCGATGCCCTCGTCGGCCGGAATTGTGTCTCGTCCATCGTATGCTGGATATTGAGCCTCGAAGAATTTCTTAAACATTTTCGTCTCCTTTTTTTTGTGCTTCGCTAGTTGCTCGCTCTCTGAATCTATATACATTATCTCATAATCTAGCTAGATCGTCAAGCGTTTTGTTCGGTTTCTCATCTTGCTCTAATCTGGTGTTCTAATTTTGGCCTGTTTTGTTCTAATGTGGGACACTTGAGAAAATTAGAGATTTTCTCAAGTGTCCCGCTTGGATTTATTACGCAATTGATTGGCTCTTGACGAATCTCGTTGGCTGTGGTACAATCAGCGCTAGGAGGTGTAC